>JBJHCD010000650.1:0-4174 GCA_050485845.1 Pirellulaceae bacterium
TCAGGACCAGTACAGCATCCGGGTGGCGGTGCTCGATGACGAGGGCGAGGTCCTGGCGGTCCAGGTGTTCATGATCCAGATTGCCGCCGCGGAAGAGGAGTAAAACGTCGGAATTGTAGAGGGTCGTGATCGGGCTTGGGGCCCCATAATGGAATCGCAGCTCGAGTTGAATAGCATTCTTTGAATGCTTGTTGCGGATGGTTGCCATTTGGCCAAGACAGGGACGTCGTCTTGGCGGCAGGTAATCGGAGGTCCTTCGGTCGCCTAGTCGATGGGATCGCAATCGTGGCGAAGTTTCCCAATCGCTCGTAACCACAACATCCGTACTGCTCCAACGGATCGGTCCATTCGTTCGGAAACCTCATCAAAGGACAATTCACGTAAACTACGGAGTACAATCACCTGCCGATACTGAGGGCGCAAGTTGGCCAATTGTCGGGATAGTGCAGCTGCGCGCTCCCGCCGTTTCGCGAGGGTGACCGGTGACTCCGCAGGATCGATAACCGTCTGCTCGAGTGGGGACACCGAATCGGTGATCGCGTTGAGCGTGACTTCACGCCGTACGTCCCGTTTTTCCGCTTTCAGGTGGACTTCGATCACGTGGCCTAGGCAGTTGAGTAGCACTTTCCTCAACCACGCAATTAGCTCTTGGTCGCTACGGCCGCGAAAGCGAGCGAAATCTCGACATGCCGCCAGCATTGCTTCTTGGACGACATCCGAGGGGTCTATGCGATGGCGCACTCGTCGATCCAATTGTGCGGTCGCGATGGCATGGAGATGATTCCGGTGGCGTTCGAGTAGCTCGCCAAGAGATTCGCGATTTCCACGTTCCGAGCCACCGAACCAGCTTTCGTCGTGTACCGCTGGCGCACGATCTTTGGTTACCCCACCCAACATCACACTTTGTACTCCCAATGTTATGGAAACCTGGAAGGCCCGATTTCGGTAAGGATAGGTCGAGAATTCCAGTGAGCGGAAAAAAAATGCTCAACACCAAGTCCGGCAGGGTCACCGTTTGAGAATTGAGCGTGACGGTTTCCCATCTCGGCAGTCTGCGGACACCGCCGGTTCCGCTAGACCTCGGTTACTTTCCATGGAACACTCTCTTTCGACGTCAAGATCAACGACGCCCAAGACTCGCAGCGCGTTCCCTGATGGTCCGGATTACCGAGAAGTTTCCCTCGGCGAACGTCCAGCGAGGAACGAATGCCATTCCTTTGGCTGGATCCAGTATCGCTACAAGGTGGGTCAAATGGCCATTTGGCCCGGACCAATTCGACGGAACGTTACCGTCGAGTTCGATGTCGATCGGACGCTTATCTTGGCACGGTCGTCGGAAGACGAGGATTGGCCTGTTAGTGGGGGCCGGCAACGCCGTGGTCGCCTCCGCCATTGCGATCATCGCGGCCATCGCGAATCGTGACGACGACTTTTTTCAGGTCTTCAATTGTTTGAATCCGTCCTAAGGCCCTCACCAGCAGTTCATTGGGACCTTGCTGATCCAGATAACCTCCGGTGGTATTTTCATTGCTGTCGACAGCCTGCTTTACTTGTTGCAGCGTCACTCCGTACCGCAACAGGGCGCTGGGATCGACCAGCACCTGAAACTGCTTTCGGCCACCTCCCATGGAGAAGACCTGAGAGACGCCGGGAACCGTCAGCAGACGTTGCCGCACGACCCAATCGGCCAATGTTCGAAGTTCGACAGGTTCGGTTGAGCCGTCTTCACTCCACATGCCCAGCATGAGGATCTGTCCCATCACCGACGAAATCGGAGCCAGCGTCGGCGTGACACCGGCAGGCATGCGGTCCTGGATGAGTTGCAGCCGCTCCATCACGATCTGCCGGTCGGAATAGATATCGGTCCCCCAGTCGAATTCGACATAGATGACTGAAATCCCAATCCCCGAAGAACTGCGGACCGCCTGAACGCCGTTGGATCCGTTGATCGCCGTCTCGATAGGGAACGTGACGAGCGTTTCCACTTCCACCGGAGCCAGTCCGGGGGCTTCGGTCATGATCACCACGCGCGGTCGGTTCAGGTCGGGAAACACATCGATGGTCGCGTGCAAGGCCTGCCATGTCCCATAACCCATCAGGAACAGGCCAGAGCCATGACGATCATCTGCTGGCGTAGTACAAAGCGAATAATGGCACTCAACATAATGGCGATCCTACTCAGTGATTGTGCCCAGCATGCGGGGCGACTCCGCCGCCGGACTTGTTCTTGAGGGCCAATTGCAACTGATGCGCACCACGCCGCGCCACTACGTCACCCGCAAAAATGGAGCCGTTTCTAGGAACGAGTGGCCCCTGGACGAGAGCCCGCAAGCATGCTCTTCACACGGCACATCCTGGACGGCATTGCCGAGGGAGGGCACGCCGGCGTGTCGGTGAAATGAAGCGTCTCGACGACGGCGGGCTGTTTTGCGATAGTGTCCGCTGGAGAACCAGTCGGCGAAGGGCCTTCCTCCAACGCGATATCCCGGAAGTGCCATGGCCAAGCCTTCACAACGTTTTCTTCTCGTTCCACCTGGCGAAAATGATGAACCCTGAACGAGTATCACGTAACGATCCATGTCCCTGTGGCAGCGGTCGCAAATTCAAGAAGTGTTGCCTTAATAAAGATCGTGTTACGGCGCTGGATCGTGCCATGGCGATCGAGCTTGTCGAGCAACATGTCGAACGCTGCGACGAACGCTTCGAGGCAATGGAGATTTTCCGTGGTGGCTTGGACCTCGACGTTCCGACGATGACCGACCACTTCCGAGATGCCAGCGACTCCGCGTTCCTCTTTTGGTTCGCCTTCGACTTCCAACTGCGCGATGGATCGTACCTGGTGGACCGAATATTGGCGGCCAACCCGGTCTTGTCGTCCGGCGAACGTCGGTACCTCGAGCAAATGAAGACGACGGCCATGATGCCTTACGAAGTCGTGGCGGTTCGACCGGGTGTATCCGTGACCTTACGCAGGGTCGGCGCCCAGGAAGAAATCGAAGTGCTCGAGAAATCCGCGTCTGGAATGCTACATCGGTGGGATATGCTCGTGGTTCGGCTCAACCCCCTCGGGCCTTCGGGCGGGCCGGAAATCGAGATGGGGGCCATGCTCATGTCAGCCAGGGCACGGGACGAGATCGTGGAACTTGTCCAATACGAACTCGACATGCTACCGGCGGGGAGTGACTGCGTCGGCCTATTCAGAGAGTTGACCGTGGACTTTCACCAGATCTGGCTAGGGACAATCGTTGCTCCACAAATTCCCCCGCTCGTCACCGCCGAAAACGACCCACTGATGTACGTGGAGATGTGGTTTGACGTGCACGACGAAGTTCGTGTCCGAGCGACCTTCAATGGGGAGTCTCGTCTGGAAGGCGAAGGTGATTCTTGGCGTTGGGTCGTTGACGGAACGGTGTTCGGCACGATGGAGCTGACCGGCTCGCAACTGAGGTTCGTGACGGATTCGGATCCGAGGGCCGATCGGGGACGTCAACTGATTGAGGGAATCGGTCGCAACCTGGTCACATACCGCGACTGCGAGCGGACCGATATGGAACAGGAACTGACGAACATCTTTCGGAGCGGCAAGCGGCCGGAGGCCCCGAGTCCGGATGCGGTGGACGCGATTCCTCCGGAAATCAAGGACCAAATGTTCCAGGAGTTCATGGCAAGGCACAACCAGAATTGGCTCGACGACTCCATTCCGGCCCTCGACGAGCAGACTCCGCGTGTCGCCGCTCAATCCCCGGCGTTGCAGCCGAGGTTGGTTCGATTGCTCAAGGATTTGGAAAACCAATATCTCGCCCAGCTTTCCGCCGGTGAGCCCGCTTTCGACACCACTTGGATGTGGGACGAACTCGGGTTGTCCGATCACCCGGATGCTCCCCGCGTCAGGCATCCCTTGTGGTTGGCCCACGAGTCGATGGAGGCGCACGTCCCTGGTATCAACCAGTTGATAAGATCGGTGGCTGAGCTAAAGCAGACGCAAGGTGCCGGACTTGTGCGACCTGCCATACCGAAGCGAGACCTGCAGGTCGCCGAGCCGGTTCAGCAACTGATCCGACACAACCGGCATGTGATGGAAACGCCTCAACTGCTGGACCACCTTGAATTCTACTGCAATTACGAACTCGAGCGACGCAAGACATTCTGGGTCGAAGAGTCGTTGGCGTGGATG
>JBJHCD010000651.1:0-4169 GCA_050485845.1 Pirellulaceae bacterium
GCCGAGCACGGTCCTTCAATGGGTAGCGAGTCTGGAGCGTTATTCGAAACACCCGCTGGCTCGGGCCATCCTGGCGGAGGCAACTCGGCAAGACATTCAGCTTCCGGAGGCGAGCCAGGTCAGCGAGGCCCCGGGGAAAGGTTTGGTGGGAGAGGTCGCGGGAGTACGCGTCCAGATCACCAGTCGCCGGAAATTGATCGAACAAGCCGCCTTCTTCGCCGACGACTGGCCGGCTTCCCAGGAAGGCTTGGAGTGCCTGATCTTGGTGGACGGCCGCCCGGCCGCCGTCTACCGGTTTCGGGACGCGCCGCGAGCGGAAAGCCGTTCGTTCATCAAGCATCTGGGGCCCAAGCACCAGTTTCGCCGAGTGCTACTGGTCTCGGGGGACCGGGAATCGGAGGTTCGCTATCTGGCCGATCAAGTCGGTATCCGGGAAGTCCACTTCCAACAAACCCCGGAACAAAAGCTGAACCTGGTCCGGGAGGCGAACCAGGAGGGAAAGACGTTGTTTGTGGGAGATGGCATCAATGACGCCCCCGCGATGCTGGCGGCCACCGTGGGGATGGCCATTGGTCAAAACAGTGACGTCACCACGGAAGCGGCCGGCGTGGTGATCATGGATAGTTCGCTGGAGCGAGTGGATGAGTTCCTTCATATTAGCCGTCGAATGCGGGGGATTGCTTTGCAGAGTGCCGTCGGCGGCATGCTGCTCAGCATGGGAGGCATGGCCTTCGCCGCTTTCGGTTATTTGACTCCTGTCCAAGGGGCCATCGCACAGGAGATCATCGACGTACTGGCGGTGATGAATGCCCTTCGAGCTGCTTTTCCCCCTCGGATCCTGCACGACATGTAAGCTCGATCGCGTTTCCCTTTGAAATTGAGTGGCCTTGCATCATGAACGACGCGGCTTCCAAACAGACGCCCGGCAACGGGCAACCTTCCCGTGAGCCGAGCGATGGAGATGGTCCTCATCCGACCGATCGACCGTCCACGGTATCGACCGGTTGGCGCCGACAGTTGCTAACCACCCATCCCTGGCTGATCTACGTCCTCCCGGTTGCTATTTTCCTCGGCATGACCTCGCTCGAGCCGCTTCCGACCGAGCCTTCGCGGGCCCAGTCGCCCGAGGCACCAGCCACGGATTCCTCAGCTTCAGACTCGCCGGACTCGGAGGAAGATCTTTCGTCTCCGGCACTCACGCCAACTCCCACTCCCGCGCCGACACCGACTCCCACACCGACGCCGACGCCGACGCCGACTCCGCGGGCGACACCGGAAAGGAATCCCGAGCTGGAGAGTCCTGCTGAGGACGAGGGTTGGATTCCTTTTCGGTACTACCCGTTGATCTACATTGGGAAGATTCTGGCAACCCTGTCGGCCATGATCTTTGTCTGGCCCGGCTATGCCGCCTATCCGTGGAAATGGAATCCACTTTCCTTGGCCGTGGGAGTCGTGGGGGTTTTTCTTTGGGTGGGGCTCAGCCAATTGGGGCTGGAGGCGAAGTTTTGGAATTGGTTGGGCTGGGAGTTGGTTGCCGAGTCGGGTGGTCGAAGCCAGTACAATCCGCTGCGGGAGTTGGCCGATTGGCCTTTGTTGGCCGGCGGATTTCTCGCCATCCGTTTTTTGGGCTTGGTGGCGATAGTCCCGATAATTGAAGAGTTCTTCTTGCGGGGATTTGTGATGCGGTTCGTGATGGCGGACCGCTGGTGGGAGATTCCCTTTGGTCAGGTAACTGCCAAGGCGGTCGTTGTCGGGACTCTCCTTCCCATGCTGCTTCATCCGGGGGAGTTGTTGGCGGCGGCCGTCTGGTTTTCGCTGGTAACATGGCTGATGGTACGAACGCGAAACATCTGGGACTGCGTCACCGCGCATGCCGTGACCAACCTGCTACTCGGTATCTACGCCGTCACCTTCAACCAATGGCAGTTTCTCTAGCTGAAGAACGACGGCCCTGGAGAAGTCGTTGCCCCACGGATACGCCTGACTTACAATCGACCCGAGCGAATTCGGTCCCGGCGGGATCCTTTCGATCAATTGACTCGATCTAACGAGGTAGACTTCCATGATGCACCGTGACTTGACCCGGTTCCGGCCGATCACTGAATTGACTCGACGCGGTTTTGTGGCCACCACCTTGGCCTCCGGTTTTGCCCTGGCCGTTCAGCCCGTGGCCGCCGAAACCATCACCACGGACACCGAAGGACTCGAGGCGGGAGAAATCAAAATTCCCGTCCCCGACGGAGAAATACCGGCCTATCGCGCTCGACCAGCAGAAGGAACGAATTTTCCCACCGTGCTGGTGGTCCAAGAAATCTTCGGTGTTCACGAGCATATCAAGGATATCTGTCGCCGGCTCGCCAAGGAGGGATACCTGGCCATCGCCCCGGAACTGTTCGCTCGACAAGGCGATGTCTCGCAAATGACCGATATCCAGCAAATCATCGGCCAAGTCGTTTCCAAAGTCCCCGACAGCCAAGTCATGGCCGACTTGGATGCCGCCGCGGCCTGGGCCAAAGAGTCCGGCGAAGGTAACCCCGAAAAACTGGCCGTGACAGGTTACTGCTGGGGAGGACGCATCGTCTGGCTCTATACCGCTCATAATCCCGACTTGAAGGCGGGCATCGCCTGGTACGGACGTCTCGTGGGAGCCGCCGATCCCTTGCATCCCAAGCACCCGATCGACGTGGCCGCCGACCTGAACGCCCCCGTGCTGGGGCTCTACGGAGAAGCAGACTCCGGCATTCCGCTGGAAACGGTCGAGCAGATGCGGAAGGCGCTCGGCGAGGCCGAAAAGCCCGGAGAAATCGTCGTCTATCCCGACGCTCCCCACGCGTTTCATGCCGACTATCGCCCCACCTACAGGCAAGCTCCCGCCGAAGAGGGCTGGAAACGGATGCTCGCCTGGTTGGAACAACACGGCGTCAAATAAACAAAACCGGCCCCCCGCCGCGAAAAGCGACACGCGAGTCGCTGAGCGAGGCGAGCGTACCCGATTCGCGGGGCCGGGCGAGTGGTCGTCTTCCAAATCTCGTTATCGAGATCTCGGCTCGGGCGTCTTCAAGTGATCCTTGAAGACCTTCTTGAACTTATCCAGTTTCGGAGCAATCACGAACTTGCAGTAGTCCTTCCGCTTATTCCGCTCGAAATAGTTCTGATGATAGTCTTCCGCCGGGTAAAACTCATCCAATGACGAAATCTCGGTCACGACCGGACGCCCAAACGCCGCCGTCGCATTGAGCTGCGTCTTGAAATGCTCGGCCAACTTCTTCTGGTCGTCATCATGATAAAAAATGACCGATCGGTACTGCGTCCCAATGTCGTTCCCTTGACGGTTCAGAGTCGTCGGGTCATGCGTCTGCCAGAATACTTGGAGAAGTCCCTCGTAGTTGACCACTTGCGGGTCGTAGGTGATCTGCACCACCTCGGCGTGACCAGTCAGCCCCGTTATAACCTGTTCGTAGGTCGGATTCGGTAGCTTTCCGCCACTGTAGCCGGAGACGACGGAATGGACTCCCTTGAGCTGCTGAAAGATAGCCTCGGTGCACCAGAAGCAGCCCGATCCGAAGGTAGCCTTCGCCAACTCCGGCTGGGACGTGCCGCTACCGTCCGGCGACGCAGTCCGAGAAACCTCGGAAGCGGGCGCCGCCTGCTGGGCAACCCCCCAAGCCGGCGCCAAAAGGAGTGCCATTGCCCAACACCAAACGCCGATCACCCGGCCTCCGGGAACATACTGCCAAGCTCCTGACATCATTTCACCCGAACTCCTTATTGCTCATGACTGCTCATGCTTGCTCATGATTGCTTAAGATTGCTCACGTGCCCGTCAAAATTCATGATCCATTCCAAGGACCGACTACCGTCTCGGCTTGGGCTCCTCGGTTCGCTCTTCCTCGAACCGCAGGGCGGCCGAGTTCATGCAGTACCGGAGTCCGGTGGGGGGAGGACCATCCTGGAAGACATGTCCCAGATGCCCTTCACACCGAGCACAGATCACTTCCACTCGGCGCATGAAGAACGTATTGTCGGGACGAGTTGCCACGACTTGGGGTGCCAGCGGCCGCCAGAAACTCGGCCATCCAGTCCCACTTTCGTACTTGGCGTAGGAGCCGAAAAGCGGCTCGCCACACCCCGCGCAGCCATACACGCCCGGCCGCTTGTTGTCCCACAAC
>JBJHCD010000652.1:0-4164 GCA_050485845.1 Pirellulaceae bacterium
GAACTATCCGACGAACTATCCGAGAAACTATCCGCGGAGCGATCTGGTCAGGCTTTGTGTCTTGTTTCTTGGTGCCGGCGCTGGCCGTGAGGGAAGGGGCGGATTGTCCCTCAGGTTCATCCAGGCTTATCCTCGACTAACGACTTCCCAAAGGTAATTCAGTTCGTCCTCCAGATCGTCACCTTCGGCGACGGTCTGCGCCACCTCGTCGAAAAGGAGTTCTCGATAACGCTGGCGATAGCGGAAGGCCGCCGTCTTTACCGCTCCCACCGACATCCCCAGGCGACCGGCCATCGCATCGTAAGTAGCGGACTGCAGATCGGCCGTCAAATACCCGCGCAGTTCGACCGCCAGAGCCTCCTTGCCCTTCTCGCGGTATGAAAGCTCAAGCCTCTCCAGCACCCGCTCCAGCAGCGTCAAGGCCCAGCGGCGTTCAAAGATCTGCTCCGCCGTCCGATCGGTCACCGGTTCGTTGGCATACAGCCGCTCACCCACCACGAAGTCCAGCGACAGCGGCGCCTGCCCACCCCCGCATTTCGCCGTCCGATCGGCCCGCCGCCGATTCGCCAGGAACCGTTCGACCACCACCAGCAAGAAGGTTCGAAAACGCCCTCGCCGAGGATCCACTCGCTGCAAGTAATCCTTTTCGAGCAAGGTGGCAAAGAACTCTTGAGTCAAATCCCGAGCTTGATCGGCGTCATTTCCGGACCGCCGAATAAAGGCATAGATGGGATACCAGTAGGTTTCGCAGAGTTCCGCCAGGGCCGGATGCGATTCACCGGTCCGAGCAGCCAGTACGACGCTCCACCGCGTGGTGAGGAACCTCCGCCGCGGTTCGGAGTCGTTCGATTCGGGATATTCCGCACCGTCCCGTTCCATGCTTTCCCTTCGAAGGCTTAACCCCACCGGCGACCAGCGTCAGCCTCGCTCGAATCGGCCCTGGGGCATGGTGGTCGTTCTCACCCCCAATTCCGCCAAGCCCTGTTCGAAGCGAGGCCACTGGATCTTGGGAATCAGCGTCTCCAGAGTGGTGGAAACCAGGGACGTGTCGCGAGGGCGAGGTTCCGCGGAATGGATTTCCTCGCGCTGGATGGACTGAATGCCCTTCCCCGATACCCCCAGAAACCGAGCCAGTCGCGTTCCCATTTCCAACCGCGTCATCCGCTCGGGCCCCCCCACGTGAATCACCCCGGTCTGGTTGGAGAGGGCCAGCCTGACGAGCATCTGAGCGGCGGAGTGAAAAGCGACTGGAGTTCGCCATTCATCCGAGAAGAGTCGGCACGGCGCGTCCTGAGCCAAAGCCTGGCACTGCAGATCGAAGAAATTGGGTCGCCCGTTTCGCGAGGGGCCGTAGAGCAAGCTCACCCGAGCCACCAGCCCTCGCGGATAAGCCAGCACGGGCAGTTCCCCTTCCCGTTTGGTGCGGCCATAGACGGACAAGGGGCGAGGAACCGCCGACTCGTCATAAGGAGCCTCCGCGCCGTCAAAGACCATATCGGTCGAGACGTACAGCAATCGGGCATCATGTCGTCCAGCCAGCTCGACCAATTGGGCCGTTGTTTCCGAGTTGACTTGTCGAGCACCCTCGGGATCCTCCAGACACCGGTCCACTCGACTTCGCGCCGCCGCGTGAAGGACGATATCGGGCGACGCCTTTTCGAACTGCCGTTCCACCTCGGAGCGATCCGTTAGTTCGACCTTCACCATGGGGAACGGAGACGAGTAATCCGGGGCGGAGCCGCTCCAGGCAATCACGGGATGCCGGCCCTCGTCCCGGTGGGCGAACTCCGCCGTCAGGTAGGCGCCTAACTGGCCGCCGGCGCCGGTCAGCAGAACTCTTGGCCGCTTATCCATACGTGACTCCCTTTGGGGAGGGCTGCGTCTTTGTTGGGCGCTGAAAAACAGTTAGTTGCCGAAAATGAAGTTGCCTGGTTCATCCGATTCGAGCATTCTAGGGGAATGCCGGATGCAACAACAGTAGAACGGATTCGTGAGAAATCGACTGCCATGGCTTTTGACGGTTGCGGCCTTGCTTCGTGAGTGTGGTTCTTGTCTCCAGTCGAATCGACAGTGTTGCGTTAGGGCGCAAGGCATGGCTTTTTGTGAACAACGTGGAGTCCGGTGAGCGGAGCGCCTTGCCGATGAGCATTGTCGGTATCGCGCGTCGCCCATATCGTGCTGATGTACGCTTATCCAGCAGTTAGTGGCTGACCTGTGACGAGCAGCCGGCAGCGGGAGCATGGACGGATTTCCTCACGCATCTGCACATTTTCGTCCAGTCGTTTAAAATCGGTAATGTGGGGTCCGGGGGGGCGGTTGTGTCGTAAATTGCCGTTATCGGAGATTGTCGAGTGTCCGCGAAGACGATCCATGAGATTCATCGGCATCTGTCGCCAAAGCCCTTGCTCACACGCGAGGAATTGACAGCCTATTATTCGGATTGCGTTAATCGCGTTCGTGGCCAAGACGTCGTGGACCGATTGGAGCTGGCTTTGGGAAGGACAACGGGCCAGGGATTCTACAAAGCCTTTCTGGTCGGTCATTCTGGCGTGGGAAAGTCCACCGAGCTAAGTCGACTCATCTACAAGGTGGACGACCGTTTCCGCGCCCTGCGGTTCAGCGCTATCCGCGAGCTGGATCCCGGCAGCTTTCAGCCGTTCGACATTCTGCTATTGATCCTGGCCGATGCGGTCGAAGTAGCGGCGAAACCACGTGAACTCGGGGGCCTCGAAGCCACTGTCCCAGATGCCCTGCTTGAGAAACTGTGGGACTGGTTTGCCACGGAAAAAGAAACAACCAAGGCTGCAACGTCGAAGTCGGCCGAAGCTGCCGCCGGGATCGGTGTGCCGAAAGATTCGTGGGGAGCCAAAGTGCTGGGATTGTTTGCCCATCTCAAGGGAGAAGTCAGGTACGCCTCGTCGCGAGAGAAGGAACGAGTTGAATATCGGCTGAATCGCCTCGCGACACTGATTGACGTTGCCAACCAGTTGCTTGACTTCTGTAATCGCACGCTCCACAAGAGTTACAAACGCGAGTGGTTGTTTGTCGGAGAAGACTTTGACAAGCCAGGAATTCGTCCGGCGCTGATCCGAAAACTATTCATCACGTATTCCAACGTGTTCAGGGAATTACGGACACATCTTATCTTCACGATCCCGGCCGCGTTAGCCTATTCCTCTCAGTCACCCCAACTCCCCTTTCCCAGCGATTGCATCCTGTTTATTCCAGACACACCGGTCTATCAACAAGATCATCGGCCCCATCATAACGGCCGCAAGGCACTGGTCGACATCGTCAAATCGCGAGTTGATCCAAAGCTATTCAAACGCGGCCAAGTGATGCGGCTGATTGTGGCCTCCGGGGGAAACCTGAGAGACCTGTTTGCCTTGATCAACGAGGCAGCGGATCACGCGATTCTGCGACGTGACGAAAAGGACCAGAGAATCGGTGGCGACGACGTCGAGGCGGCCATCGACAAGATGAGGGCGAACTACCTGGGACGTCTCGGAATTAGCCAGTTCGATGAGGAGGAAAAGATCACTTATGAACATAAGGCTCAGTGTCTCGCGAATCTACACCGTAGGGATCCAAACGCCCAGGTCGCCAGTCCCGTGCTGTACTCCCTGCTGCGTTCCCGCGCCGTACAGCAGTTCAACGGCAAGCGGTGGTACGGTATCCATCCTCTGGTCGTCGATATCATCAGGGAGCAAGGCAAGTTGACTCCAGACGAGAAAGGCAAGGTGCCTGGTGGCCTGGAATAGCACCAACACTCAGCCAGGATCGATCGAAGATACTGTTGCTCACCTAATTCTCTGGTGCAGTCGGCCGGGTGGCGGCTTGGCGCGGGTCGATTACGTGTCGGAACACGCCGTGAAGCAATGCGTTGAAGAGCTTCGCCGGGAATTGGCTGTTCGCAATCTCTCGTTTCACCAGCTTCACCTGCCCGGTGATTTGACGCCCCCTCGCTTGGCTAGCGTCTGGATCGATAAACTCAATTCGCTGAATGGAGGAGTAGTGTCGGTGACCGGGTTCGCGGAAGTGTTTTCCACCGGTCCCGGCTTGGAAGATGATTTGCTCAAATTGAACTACTATCGAGAACGACTGGCGGAACCACCCCTCCGGCAGATATGGTGGATGCCGGCTGAGTTTGCAGCTCACTTTGTC
>JBJHCD010000653.1:0-4153 GCA_050485845.1 Pirellulaceae bacterium
CCCCAAGGCCGCGCGAACGGCGGCCTCCAATTCACGGGGGACAACAGGCTTGACCAGGTAGGAGTCGATGCCAAGTTGCCGGCAGCGGTTGGCATCTTCATGACGATCCGCCGAGGTCAGCATCATGATGGCCGGCATCGTCCCCTGTTGTTCGGCTTGGAGTGTCTCCACCAGCATGAACCCATCCATGTCGGGCATCATGGCGTCAATCAACATGAGCGGAAACTGCTTTCCAGCTCGTTCGGCGCGGCGCAGTTCCTCCAAGGCCGCCTTGCCGCTGTCCACCTGCACCGGATGGGCTCCCCAACGACGAACCACTTTATCCAGAACGTGACGATTGGTGGCATTGTCATCGACGATCAGAATTTCGAGTCCCGCCAGTTGAAGCTGCTCCGATGGGAATTCTGCTTCCGGAGGAGCCTCGGTCAATTTCATCCAGAGTTCGAAGGAAAAGCAACTTCCGATCCCAAGGGCGCTGGAGACATGGATCTGTCCCCCCATCAGTTCGACTAATTGTGATGCGATCGTCAACCCGAGTCCGGTGCCTCCGAATTGCCGCGTGGTCGAGCCATCCGCTTGGATGAAAGGGGCGAAAATCAAGTCTCGCTTTTCACGTGGTATGCCGACTCCCGTGTCCATCACGGCAAAACGGACTTTGGCCGAGTCGTCGGAACGGCGAAGCTGGTCGATCCTCAGGACCACTTCGCCGTGCAGGGTGAACTTCACCGCATTGCCCAGCAAGTTCAGCAGAACTTGTCGCAGACGCCCCGAGTCGCCCAGCACCCACCTGGGGACATTGTCATCGATATCGACGGCTAGTTCCAAGTTCTTGTGGTGTGCACGGAGGGCAAGTTGTTTGCCGACTTGCTCGGCCACTTCGTGCAGCGGGCAGTCCAGCAGTTCCAGCTCAATGCGTCCCGCTTCCATTTTGGAGAAATCGAGGATGTCGTTGATGATCGACATGAGCGAGTCGGCCGATGTCTTGACCAGTATCAGGGATTCCCGCTGGTCCGCGGAGAGTTCGGTATCCAGAACCAGGTCGGTCAAGCCGATGACGCCATTCATCGGTGTCCGTATCTCGTGACTCATGTTGGCCAGAAACTCACTCTTGGCCCGATTGGCGGATTCGGCCAGTTCCTTCGCTTCCCGCATCGTCTCCTCGGCCAGTTTGACCTTGGTGATGTCCTCGTGAGAAACCACAACTCGTCGCGGTCCATCTCCCGCGAAGGGAGTAACTTGCATCAGAAACCACCGCTTCTCGCGCGGCGAATGACAGGGATACTCGATGGTGAATCCCCGAGCGGTCCCGTCGAGCACGCTTCGAATGCCGGCGGCGGCGGGGCCAGCCTCTTCCGAATAGGGGCCCTTCGAACGACTGCAGACTTCCAGGTAGTTCATGTTCTCCCAAGCCGTGTCGAGTTTGGATTGAAGAGCGAACTCGCGCCAGGCCCGGTTGGTCGCCAGAATTTTTCCCTGTTCATCGAGAATGGCGACATGGGAACGTAGTGAGTCGAGCGTGGCTTGAACGAACTGGGCCGCGTCGGCCAGGGCGGCCAGGTCGTTTTTTTGCTGAGTAATATCGTATCCAGAGGCAAAGAATACTTGCTCGTCCTGCTCCGGGACGGCATTCCAGAGGAACCAGCGTGTTTCCCCCGACCGAGTCATGCCCCGACATTCAAACGACCGGACTTGACCTCCCGATGCGATCCTCGCCAGCTCTTGACGAACCAAGTCCCGATCCTCGGGATGCACAAGTTCGAAAAACGACTTCTCCATCAACTCCGGCAACGGGTAGCCCGAACTCTCTTCCCACGCTCGATTGAGTCGGCGAAAACGACCATCGTAGCTCGCCACCGCATTCAGGTTCAGTGACTCGGCAAAAAATCGGTCGCGTTCCCATTCCGCCTTTTTGCGGCGGGTGATGTCCTGGATCTGGACCAAGAAGTGATGAGGGCATCCCGCTTCATCGTGCTCCACCGTAATACTTTGCAGTCCCCAAACCGTTTTCCCATCCCGGTGATGAAATCTCCTTTCACCAAAGCATCCACTCGGCGCTCCATCCAAGAGTTCCTCCAGCGACAGCGAATGTTCCGGCCGATCCTCCGGGTGCAGCAGGTCCACGAATCGACATTCGCGAAGTTCCTGGGAGGAGTAGCCAAAGAACTGGCAGAGAGTGGGATTGGCGCGCAGCCAGCAACCGTCGAGATCGACCAGGCCGAGGCCGATCGCTGCATCGTCCTGTGAAATATTTCGGCGGCTTTCTCGCATTGTCGAGTCGAGTTGGTCGAACCGCTGGGATCGGGTGATTGCCCCGGCGTGAGCCTGGGGCCCCAGGCGATGAGACGTGTCGCCGGAATCGCTGGAATCGCCGGAATCATTGGGCGAGTTGGGAATCGTGTCGTGCCGAGTGGACCAAAGCAAAATGGCGACGGCCGTCGCCAGCGAGAGGAGCCATCCGGCCGGTGCCCAAGGGTCCTCGGCCGACAATCGCTCGAAAGGTGCCGCTCCCATGCCGAGGCGGATGGACTGGTCCACCATCAACAGCATCGTCATGGTGACCATGACTCGCCACTCCCGATAAAGTCCGACCAGCAGAAGGCTCGGAAAATACAAGAGGTGAGCGGGCCAGTGCCCGGCGGCCGATGTCGTCACCAGGGAGACCATTCCAACCAGCGCGCAAGCGAACCAGTAGCGGGCCCAGGTCGTCCCCATGCCTCGAAAAAAAACCCACGTGCTGGGGACGAATAAGCCGACAAGGGTCCAGAGTACCGCCGGAAAATAGGGAACCGGCGAACGGGGGAAATCGCCGGCGCGGTCGCCGGTCGGTTGCACTACGGAAAGTAGTGAACTCGCCAAAACCACCAAGGCGAGGAGCATCAACGCGGCCGCGATCGCGATGTCTATTCCGCGATGTTCTATTCCGCGATAACGGTCGGTTCCGCGCAGTGGTAGGTGGCGAACGGTCGATCGCTGCCCTGAGAGACCGTTGCTCATGGATTCATCGAAGCTTTCGTACTGGTAAGCGGGACTCCGCCTGTACCGGGTTGTCGGATCGTGGGCCGGGTGCCCAGCGGGGAAACGTGCCGAGTCGAGTATAACAAGAGTTGCAGGGGCATTTACACTTCCCTTGCCCGGAGACCGGAACCTTCTATACTTCCCGGTGTTTAGCGCTCGTACCGAACTTCTTCGCATTTCCTTCCGGAATGTGAGCGGCGGCCAGGAGGGGCCAAAGTCGATGGGCCGCGTGACTTGAGGGAGGCTCCCAAATGTCACGGAATTCGAGGTGTTTTCCTTCTTTTCCTTCCTCCTCTTCCGTCCTCGTCGAACCTTGTCGAAGGAAGTTACCCCTATGGTCGCTCGCCGTCGTTGCCCACCGCAAGGTTTCACGCTGGTGGAACTGCTGGTGGTGATCGCCATCATCGGCGTACTGGTTTCCCTGCTGCTCCCCGCCGTGCAGGCAGCCCGCGAAGCCGCTCGTCGCATGCAGTGCTCGAACAACCTCAAACAACTCGGGCTGGCCGCACACAACTACCACGATACCCTCCGAACATTCCCCTGGTTTGACACCTGGCACAGTGGGTGGGGATTGATGCCCAAGCTGCTCCCTTATGCCGAGCAGCAGAATCTTTACGACCTGATCAACTTCAGTGACCGAATCACCTGCGCGACGATGGCCCCCGTTCGGCAAGCCAGCATCCCGTGGCTGCAGTGTCCCAGTGAAGGCGATGTCTCACGGCTGCACAACGACCGCACGGTGCCCGTCAGCGGCTGCCTGAGCGGCGACGCGACCCCGGATGGCGTCAATAATCGATTTCTGGGCTACGCGACCAGCTATGTCGGAAGTTACGGCGATGGCTTCAATAACGTTCCCGGTGAACCGTACGGCGGTGACGGAGGTTGGCAGCGTTTTGGAGCGGGAGGCTGTGCCAGTAATAACGCTGGGACACCGACCGCGGCGTGTCCCCAACCGGGGATGGGCTACGGCGGGGGACGCTTCCATCGGGGAATGTTCAACTACTACGGTGACACTCCCGGGGTCACCATGGCCGGCGTGCTGGACGGAACGTCGAATACCATTCTCTTCGGGGAGATTCTGTGGCGAGTTACCTCGAACAGCAACATCTGGATGACCGGAACCGGGTCGGCTCATGGT
>JBJHCD010000654.1:0-4132 GCA_050485845.1 Pirellulaceae bacterium
GGCGCTCCCGGCCTTGCCGAGGCGCTCGCCCCGGACGCGCCCGCCCTTCTCGAGATGGCCCCGCACGAGACGCCCGAGCAACAGCAACACGATCAGGACGCAAACGATCCAGAGTCCGCGTCGTGCCAGTCGTCGTTGCGCCATCGGGATGCGGCCTTGGGGTGGGGGGTCGCGCTGGGCAGGTCAACGGTTCGCCGGCGGCCTGGCGGGCGGTGCGGGGATTCCGCCGTGGCGTGGAAATCCCCGGTGGGTGTGGGTTCGCCCCCTCCAGCATGCCCGGCCATTGCCAGCGGGGCAAGCATGCTTTAGGAAGACGCTCAGCCGAGCGATTCGGGAACTTCGCTTGCCTCACCTCCCTCGACACCCAGGGCTCGCCGGTCCCGCGAGTCCGCCAGGAGCGTGCCTCATGGCCACGAGCTTTCAGTATCGACGTCTCGATAAAGACAACGCGGCGGTCCTGTTGGTGGATCACCAATCCGGACTGTGCAACATCGTGGGCGACTTCTCGCCCGACGACTTCAAAAACAATGTGCTGGCCTTGGCCCATGCGGCCAAGTACTTCCAACTGCCCACGATTCTGACAACCAGCTTCGAGCAAGGCCCCAACGGCCCGCTGGTTCCGGAACTTAAGGAGCTGTTCCCTGAGGCCCCCTACATCGCACGGCCCGGGCAGATCAATGCCTGGGACAACGACGACTTTGTCCAGGCCATCGAGGCCACCGGCAAGCGGCAGCTTATCATCGCGGGCGTGGTGACCGAAGTGTGCGTGGCCTTCCCCACGCTGTCGGCCCTGGAAGCCGGCTACGAGGTGTTCGTGGTGACCGATGCCTCGGGGACATTCAACCAGGTCACCCGCGAGGCCGCCTGGGCCCGGATGGCCACCGCCGGGGCGCAGCTCATGACCTGGTTTGCCATGGCCTGCGAACTGCACCGCGACTGGCGGAACGACATCGAGGGCCTGGGGGCGCTGTTCTCGGCCCACCTGCCGGCCTATCGCAACCTGATCACCAGCTACAACGCCCCACGTTGAGCCCCGTGGGGCCGTTCCAGGAACTCAGCCCTCGCGTCAAACCGTGGGGCCTGGCCACAAACACCGGGGAGGGACCTGGTGTGGGCCAGGCCCCTCCCTCACCACTGGGCATCCCGGTCGGGCCGCGATTTCGCTCCAAGCTTCCTTCAGACCCCGCTTCCTCAAGACCCCGCTAGGCGACGACGCCCTGGGGCTACGCTCGTTCTTGAACTCCACTTGGTTGGACAAGGGACTTGCACCCTCCAGCGGTCAAACCCGCCTGACAAACTCCCCGCGGTCCGACATCCGAAGCGACCAGCATTTCGTGGGCCCAACGTTCGCGGGAAATCCCGACCGCGAAAACAAGTCGGGGGGGCAACACTCCGATCGAACGATCTCCGTTACGGCGGTAATCTCGCTCCAAACATTACCCCGAAAGTTTCGCCGCGAAAAGCGCAGGGGTAATGTTCGGCGCGTCACTACCCGATTTTCGCAACCTTTTCTCGGTGCGAAACTGGCCGTCTGGGCTTATGAGACGGAGACAGAGTCTCGGTTGGAATGTCTTTCTGGCCACGACGACTCTCTACTTCGACGTCGTCACTTCCATGACCATCGTGGCCGCCTTCTGGCCCTTGGTCGGCTTCCCTTTGACGCGTTTTGATTTCGCTGACTTTATGACGATTCTGCCGCCGGCTGCCGTAAACGCCCGCACAAGCTGATCCAGTGACACGTCCGATGCGGCGCGTTCGATCTTGGCGACGCGTGGCTGGCTGGTTTTCAGCCTGGCCCCGAGTTCCTTTTGGGACAGGTCGAGAGCTTCGCGCTGATTGCGGATCGCCAAAGCCAGGCTCACCCGCGCGTCCAGCAACTGGCGTTCCTCGTCGGTCATCTCCAGAAAATCAGCGGCATCGCCGATCTTCCAGCCCGCAGCTTCAAGTGCCTTTCGTTTCGTGGCGTCCATTGATTGGTCCTTACTTTCCCGATTGTTTCTTCTTCGCTGCCCTGATGGCCGCGTCGTATTGCTTGAGTCGTTCTTTGCACCGCGCGATGACTTCGTCGGGTATCTTGCGAGTCTTCTTCGGGTACACCTCCACGACAAGAACCGCGTCGGAGTCGATACGGTACATGATTCGCCAATTGTGCTCGGCGTCGCGAACCCGCAACGCGCCGCATCGAGGCCCGACGTCTGGCAGCGGTTCGGCTTGCGGCATGCCCAATCGCTCCCCTTCTTGGAGCAGTCGCAGCAGCATCCCAGCCTCTTGTCGGCCCTCGGGCGTGAAGGGAGGCGTCTTGACTTCCCCGTGCAGCCAGACCACTGACTTACGCGACGGTTCGTCCTGCTCGCCTTCCTTCGCTTTGGCCATGCTCCGTCAGCTCCTGAATTGGCTACTCTTAGTGTATATCGGATACGGTATGCTGTCAATGAAGAAAATTCGCCGCCGAACAGTGATTTTGGCCGCCCAGTGCCGGGCGACTGCGGGGCCTGCGGGGAAAACCGGGAAAAAGCGTACAGCTGCACCGGCGAACGGCATAAATAACTTTGGGAGAGCGAGATTCGGCGACTGCTTCGGACCACCTCCCCGAGCCATTTCCGGCTCGCCGAGTCCCGAGAAGTTGTGAGCCGTTAGTAGGCGAAAGCAACAGCCGTTAACCCGAAAGGCGCGAGTCTCTGAGGCGACAGAGAGTTTCCGGCGAGAACGTCCCAGCGGGGCGACGCCGGGTGGGGAGGGGGCAACGCGGGGCGGAAGGAGAGAGACTTGGAGACGGGCGGCGAAGTGGGCCGTAGTCGCAAAGGGTTGCCAGAACTGGCGATAGAATGTGAAAAGGCCGACGCCTGGGGGGCATCGGCCTTCTGTAGAACTGGTCGGTAGGGGGGGTCACTACCGTGCAAAGAAGTGGCGGGAGACAGGATTCGAACCTGCGACCTCGAGGTTATCGAGTGCCGCTGGTCACGCGTTTTGGTAGTCCGTGATTGCCACCGCAGCGGTCTCGAACTCCCGCAATCTCTTGGCGCAGCCGCCTTTGCGGGATAGATTCTTTCGGAGAATGCTTACCAAGTAGGGTTTCTTTTAAGGGGGGCTCCGAATCGGTAGGCCATCCAGTGAGCGCCTGCCGCCGAGGTTTCGGTAGGTGGGCGTTTGGCGTTGACTGCCCGTCCTGGCAACGCGTTGCGACAATCGGCCATGACGGCTGGCGCTCTCTGTTTCGAGCGCGTGCCATTCGGATGCGAAACCGACGGCCAGCGTTGCGTTCCGATGCCGAGATTTTGGTCCCAAACTCTTGGAGTCACAGATTAACGGACCTCGCCGAGTTGACAACCCGGTTCCTCTCGCGCTGGTGGTTACCAGGATGCCGAAACCAAGCGAGAACATGGGGCGACCATTCCACCCCGAGAGCTTCCAAAATGAACTGGCAAGATCATATTTCGGTTGATCCTCAAGTCTGCCACGGCAAGGCGTGCATCAAGGGCACTCGCGTCATGGTGTCGGTGATTCTCGAAAATCTTGCCTCAGGCGTCAGCCGTGAAGAGCTTCTGGCGAGTTACCCGCATCTTAAAGCGGAGGACATCGAGGCCGCTCGGGAGTTCGCGGCCTCCAATCCACATATCACCGACAGGTTAAGCGAGCTGGTTCCGGCTGACCGCATCGCGGATTTCGCGCAGCGTTGGAAGATTACCGAGCTGGCTTTGTTCGGCTCCGTACTTCGCGATGATTTCGATGCCGATAGCGACGTCGATGTGTTGGTCTCCTTCGACCCGGCCGCGACCTGGAGTCTATGGGATTTGACCACGATGGAAGACGAGTTGACGACGATCATCGGGCGGAAAGTCGATCTCGTGGAGAAAGACGGCTTGCGAAACCCGTTCCGACGTCACCAAATTCTCTCGGGCAGGAAGGTCATCTATGTCCGTCCCTAAGGATGATCGTGTCTACCTGTGGGACATGTTGACCGCGGCGCGAGCGGTTGTAGATTTCACTCGGGGTCGCACCCTGGCTGAATATGAGGCTGCCCTCCTGTTGCGGAGCGCGGTCGAACGGCAGCTCGAAATCCTCGGCGAAGCAGCGCGCCGCGTCTCGAAAGATTTCCAGCAGACGCACCCGGAAATTCCGTGGCGGCCGATCC
>JBJHCD010000655.1:0-4112 GCA_050485845.1 Pirellulaceae bacterium
CATGTATGTCGTCTGCAGCGAATGCCTGGGTGCTCGATTCAATCGGCAAACGCTGGAAGTCCAGTACCGGGGTCGCTCCATCGCCGACGTGCTGGCGATGTCGGTGGATGAGGCAAGTCAGTTTTTCGAGAACTTCCCGAACATTCACCGGCCGCTGACCAGTCTGCAGCAAGTCGGGCTTGGCTATCTGCGATTGGGTCAGCCCTCCAACACCCTCTCGGGAGGAGAGGCCCAGCGGATCAAACTGGCGGCCCAACTGGCTCGAGTCGACACGGGCAAGACGATGTATCTGCTGGACGAGCCGACGACCGGCTTGCATTTCGATGACATTCGCCGTCTGCTGGGAGTTCTCCAACAGCTGGTGGATCGAGGCAACACGGTTATCGTCGTCGAACATAATTTGGATGTGATCAAGTCCGCCGATTGGATTATCGACTTGGGACCCGAAGGGGGCGAGGCGGGAGGAGGTTTGGTGGCCGTGGGGACGCCCGAGCAAGTGGCCGAGGTTCCGGAAAGCCATACGGGAAGGTTCCTGAAAACTTCTGTGTTTTCCCCGGAAAATACCCAGCCGGAGAGTTCTCAATCGGAGAGTCCCCAGCAGTAAGGAACCACGTGGCAATGAACATGGGTGAACCGGTCGGAGGTCTCCTGACCATTGAACAGCGCGAATCCCGACTGCTGGCACCCTATGCCCTGGCCAGTTCGGAATCGCGAGGACGCCGACACGCGGAGCCCGAACATCCCTATCGAGGACCGTTTCAGCGCGATCGCGACCGCATTCTTCATAGCTCCGCCTTCCGGCGCTTAAGCGGAAAAATGCAGGTCTTCACGGGAGATCGAGGCGATTACCATCGCACTCGACTGACTCACACCTTCGAAGTTGCCTCCATCGCGCGGACCATCGGCCGGACACTCCGGTTGAACGAGGACCTGGTGGAGGCCTTGGCTCTGTTTCACGATATCGGCCACCCACCCTTCGGCCATGCCGGCGAGGATGCACTGCACGAATGCCTGGCCGACGTGGGGGGCTTCTCCCATAACCGCTACGCCCTCACGCTGGCCGAGGAGCTGGAACAGCGGCAGCACCCCTTTCCTGGATTGAACTTGACCTGGGAGGTGCTCGAAGGTCAAGCGACTCGATTGCCCGAGGCTCGCGAGTCGGAGGGTCATTCGACAGGGATGGAGAGGGGAAAGCTATTGGAGGTTCAAATCGTCGACTTGGCGGATAGCATTACCTACGATGCCCACGATGCCGACGATGCCATCAAACTGGGGCTGGTCTCGCTGGAGGAGCTGCTCCAGATCCCCCTGGTCCAGATGGCGGTCGAGCAGCTTCCTGTTCAGGAAACAGCATTAGAGGGGTCTGTGCTCCGGAAGGCGGTCATCCACCGCCTGATCGATTACCAAGTCAGTTCCCTCTTGGAGGTGGCCGGCCAGGTGCTCTCCAGCCGGAAATTGGCGAGTTCGGCGGAGGCACGGAAGTTTCCCCCCTTGGAACCGAGTCGAGAGATGGCCGAGCGGAAGCGGGAGCTGGAAGCCTTCTTGTACGAGCGGGTCTATCGTCATCCCGAGCTGATTCGGGTCCGCGAGATGGCTCGGCAACGACTCGTAACCCTGTTCGAGGCGTTTCTGCGAAATCCGAATCGGCTACCCGAGCGGTTCCGTCAGCGAGCCGAACAAGTGGGGTTGGATCGTAGCGTCGGGGATTACCTGGCCGGCATGACCGACCGCTTCTGCAACCAGCAGTACGAGCAGTTGGGACCTTCGGGACCATCCTCGTGAAGTGTACAAAAAATCACGGTGGGTCGGAAGTCAGTCCCGCGGACGGCTGAGATGTGTCCTGCGGACGGCTGAGTTGTGTCCTGCGGACGGCTGAGTTGTGTCCTGCGGACGGCTGGGCGGACAGGACGGACAAAGTCCCGCCGCATGACTGGCGGGATGGGGGCAAACGCTGCTACAATTAGCGGCCAGTGAGGGGGGTGTTAAGTGGGTAGGGTCCCCGATGAGTTTTTTCGGGGGAGGGAGGTTGCACGTTGCATGTTGCATTAATTGTATTGCGAGGGGCGTTTGTTGCCGTCGCCGCCGGTGTTGGCCTGTCGGTGCTGACCGCGCCTGCGCTAGCGGAAATGGCGGCCCCCTGGCCTTGGGTGATATTCGTCTCCATTATCGTGGGCTCGTTTGTCATTATTGGCGTGGACGCGGCGATTCCGCGGAAGCGGATCGAGCTGATCACCTGCGTCTACTTCGGCATCATTGTGGGGCTTTTCCTGACCTACGTGCTCGGTCAGGCCATTTCGCCCCTGATGATGGACAAGGAGTTCAATCCGCACCGCTCCTGGCCGCTGATTCAGATGGTTTTGGGGATCAGCATCTGTTACATCTGCATCAGTCTCCTGATGCAGACCAAGGATGATTTCCGCTTCATTATCCCCTACGTCGAATTTGCCAAGGAGATCAAGGGGGTTCGGCCCTACGTGCTGGACACCAGCGTCGTGATCGATGGCCGGATTGCCGACGTGGTGGAGACCGGCATTTTCGATAATCAGCTGATCATGCCTCGCTTTGTGCTGTCTGAATTGCAGGGGATAGCGGACAGCAACGACAAGCTCCGGCGGGCTCGGGGCCGCCGCGGGTTGGATGTCCTGAATCGCTTGCGCAATAACACGGAAGTCGACCTGCAGATCTACGACCGCGAATTGCCGGAATTGACGGGGCAACCGGTCGACATGAAGCTGGTGCTGCTGGCCAAGCATCTGGAAGGAAAAGTGGTGACGGGCGATTTTAACCTGAACAAGGTGGCGCGACTCCACAACGTTCCCGTCATCAACCTGAATGACATCGCCAATGCCCTCAAGCCGATTTACATTCCAGGGGAATCCCTGGACGTCCGCATTGTGAAGCAGGGAGAGGAACATGGTCAGGGGGTCGGCTACCTCGATGACGGCACGATGATCGTCGTCGAAGGGGGACGGGAAGCCGTCGGGAAGACGGTCCATATCACGGTGACCAGTACGCTTCAGAAAAGTGCGGGGAGGATGATTTTCGGGCGGTTGGAACGGACCCCGCCCTCCTCCAGTCCATCGGAACGGGAGACCGGCGAAGTCGCGGCTCGGGCTCCTCGACAATCTTGAAAGGAGACCACGGACCATCACAATGACCGATCCCAAGCTACCCGAGACGGAGACCAGTCGCAGTCTCCACCTGGCTCTTACCGCCGCTCGCATCGCCGCCGACAATCGAGGTCGCGACATCCTGCTGCTCGACATGCGCGAACAGACGCAGATCTTCGACTATTTTCTGATCGTCACCGGTACCAGTCGTCGACAACTGCTGGCCATGAGCGACGAGATCAGCCACGCGGCCAAGGTGACATTGAAAGACAAACGGATCGGATTGGAGGGGCGCGACGAAAGCCGCTGGATCGTGCTCGACTACGGCGATGTCGTCATCCATCTTTTCGACGAGGATACTCGAAAATTCTACAGTCTGGAAAACCTCTGGGCCGACGCCGTTCCCGTTCCACTTCCCTTTCCCACCGAATCCAGTCGGGATGCAGAAAACGGTGATGTGACAACTTCCTGGCCGAAATCCGACTTGGTCTCGGACTCGGAAGGCGATACGGAATTCGACTCAACTGACACTGAACCGTCATCCTAAGAAAACTATGAATATACTGGCAGAGATTCGTCAGCGATTCGCCGAAGTCCTGGCGGACTGGGTTCCCGATGTCCGCGGTCCCCTGGAGATGATTCGTCCCGCGCAAGACTCCCGATTCGGCGACTTCCAGGCGAATTGCGCCATGCCGCTCGGCAAACAACTCGGACAGCCCCCCCGCGAAATCGCCGAACGAATCGTCGCTCGCCTCAAAATCGAGGATCTCTGTGAACCTCCCGAAATCGCCGGGCCCGGATTTATCAATTTGCGGTTGCGGAATTCGTGGTTGGCCGAACAGATGCGAGGGGTGGTGCGTGACGAGCGGCTGGGGATCGACCCTCCCGCCCAACCACTCACCTACCTCGTGGACTACTCGTCGCCCAACGTGGCCAAACCGATCGGGGAATTCGCGTTAGTGTAAACCCACGATTCCCGCCATGCCCCGGCCCGCCCTGATG
>JBJHCD010000656.1:0-4107 GCA_050485845.1 Pirellulaceae bacterium
CTTCCACGGATTCGGTCTGTCCGGTCACCCGGCCAGGCCTATCTAAGAATCCTTAGAAAGGAGGTGATCCAGCCGCAGGTTCCCCTACGGCTACCTTGTTACGACTTAGTCCCAATCGTCGAGCTGACCTTCGGCGCCTGCCTCCCTTGCGGGTTAGCTCAGCGACTACGGGCCCTCCCAACTTTCGTGGCTTGACGGGCGGTGTGTACAAGGCTCAGGAACACATTCACCGCGGTATGCTGACCCGCGATTACTAGCGATTCCGGCTTCATGCAGGCGAATTGCAGCCTGCAATCCGAACTGGGGCACGCTTTTTGGGATTAGCGCGGTCTCGCGACTTGGCTTCCCTTTGTACGTACCATTGTAGGACGTGTGCAGCCCTGGTCATAAAGGCCATGAGGACTTGACGTCATCCCCACCTTCCTCCGGTTTAACACCGGCAGTCTCCCTAGAGTCCCCGACATGACTCGCTGGCAACTAGGGACAAGGGTTTCGCTCGTTAAGGGACTTAACCCGACATCTCACGACACGAGCTGACGACAGCCATGCAGCACCTGTGCAAGAGCTCCCCGAAGGGCACCCTTCCCTTTCAGGAAGGTTCTCAAGCATGTCAAGACCAGGATAAGGTTCTTCGCGTAGCCTCGAATTAAGCCACATCCTCCACCGCTTGTGTGAGCCCCCGTCAATTCCTTTGAGTTTCAGCCTTGCGACCATACTCCCCAGGCGGAGCACTTAACACTTTCGCTACGGCCGGAAAACTGTGGAAGGTTCTCCGACCCAGTGCTCATCGTTTACGGCTAGGACTACCGGGGTATCTAATCCCGTTCGCTACCCTAGCTTTCGTGCCTCAGCGTCAGAAGAGACCCAGTGAGCCGCTTTCGCCACCGGTGTTCCTAATGATATCAACGCATTTCACCGCTCCACCATTAGTTCCGCTCACCCCTATCTCCCTCAAGCCTAGTAGTTTTGAGCGCAATTCTTCGGTTGAGCCGAAGGATTTCACACCCAACTTACCAAGCCGCCTACGCACGCTTTAAGCCCAGTAATTCCGAATAACGTTCGCACGGTTCGTCTTACCGCGGCTGCTGGCACGAACTTAGCCCGTGCTTCCTCTGAGGTTAGGTCAAACACTGGGGATAACCCCAATGCATTTCCGCCCCTCTGACAGCGGTTTACAACCCGAAGGCCTTCATCCCGCACGCGGCGTCGCTCGGTCAGGCTTTCGCCCATTGCCGAAGATTCTCGACTGCAGCCACCCGTAGGTGTCTGGGCAGTGTCTCAGTCCCAGTGAGGCGGGTCATGCTCTCACACCCGCTACCCATCACAGCCTTGGTAGGCCATTACCCCACCAACAAGCTAATAGGACGCGGACTCATCCCTGGACGGAATCACACCTTTGGTCCGAAGACATCATCTGGTATTACCGGCAGTTTCCCGCCGCTATCCCAGATCCAGGGGCAGATAATCCACGCGTTACTCTCCCTTTCGCCGCTTCCACCTCTAGCAAGCTAGAGGCTCCACGCTCGACTTGCATGCCTAATCCACGCCGCCAACGTTCATTCTGAGCCAGGATCAAACCCTTCAATGAATTTATGCTTCGACACTCGGCAGCCCCGAAAGGCCACCTCGCGATCATCAGCGGTCCAGAGATGGTCTGAACTAGCAAATGGCTTTCGCCATGTTTGGAGATGCAAGCCGCTCGCCTTCCAAGCAACCCACACACGGCGGGCCACCCGAAACACTCACAACTCCATCTCCGCGTTTCGGTCGCGAAACGCATTAGCCTGTTGTTACACAACCTCAAGCAGGCCAAATAAATTGACGGAAGAAGTACTGCTACCAAATTGTCAAAGATCAAACTTGCCAACCAAACTCGGCTTTCGCTTAGCTTGACTGTTTTTCCCTTGGTGGGATTCGCCATTGTATCGGACTGGCGAGTGGTGTCAACTGGCTTTCGAAAAATGTTGAAACTGTTTTTCGAAGGCCGTGAGCTGAACCGCAACTAACCCTTTCCGGCCAGCGGCGTCACTCGCCCCTTTCAGCAACGGCCGAGTATTTCTACTCGATCCGTCGCCGCCTCGCAAGGAGGCTTCTGGCGACTCACCGGCGAGAGACTTGTTATCGAACTCTCGCTCGCGTGAGTTGAGTAATTTAGCGAGCAGATTCCGGGCGCCAAGGGGCTACGGGTTTTCCGCGAACATATTTCCCATTCGCCGGATCTAAGCATTTACAAATAAACACTTTAGAAAAACAAGAAATCTCCCGTTTCCGCTTGCGGGCCTCTCGTTACAATCCGCACAGGGACTTAAAGGGACTGCCTCATGGCAAGAAATGAACAACTCATTCGACAGCACCGTCTCCTCCAGATCCTGGAACGGACCCGATTCGGCCAAACCCTGAACGAACTCCGCGACGACCTGGTCTCCGAACTCGGCCTCAGCTCGCTGCACGAGCGAAGCGTGAGACGGGACCTCGAAGCCCTCCAGGCCGCCGGATTCGATATCGTCTGCGACACGGTCGCTCGAGGGCGAGTCTGGAAGCTGGGACCCTCCGCCCATGCCACCCACTCCATCCAAGCCTCCGCCACCGAACTGCTCGCCCTCTCGCTCGGCCGGGAACTCCTCTTTCCCCTGGCGGGAACCCCGTTCTGGCATGGGATCGAGTCGTTTTGGACCAAGGTTCGAGAACAACTTCCCGATTCCGTGTGGCAACACTACGAGCGAGCGAGACGGAGCCTGCATGTTCACGGGCGCCCCACCAAGTCCTACGACCGACAACTCGGGATGCTCAAGACGATCCACCGCGCCATCCCCGAACACCGACTCGTGGAAATCGAGTACCATCCGGTGGGAAAGTCCGCGGGAACTCGGACCATCGAACCCTATGGCGTGATCGTGTACCAGTCGAGCCTCTACATTGCGGCGGCCGATCACCACCAAGCGGGCGATACCCGCTCGCGAATGCGACACTGGAAACTGGACCGCTTTCAAAAGGCCACGCTGCTAGACCACCGATTCGCCCTCGATGAAACCTTTGATCTGGAGGAGTATCTGACCGGGAGCCTCGGCATTTTTTCCGCCCCCCAGGCCGCCGACTTCCGAATCCGACTCTCCCGCCAAGCCGCCGGCTGGACCCAGGAAGATCCCTGGCATCCTCAACAACAACTCGAATTCCTCCCCGACGGCTCGGCCATTCTCACGGTTCGAGCGGCCCATGAACTGGATATCGTCCCTCGGATCCTGGCTTTGGGGGAACATGCCGAAGTCCTCTCGCCCCTCTCCCTACGCGACCGCCTGGCCGCGATCGCCCGCCAGCTCACTCAACTCTACTGCCGACCTCCCAACGACCCCGCATGACCGCTCCCTCATCCGATCCCAAACCTGATACAGGCTCGAACGCAGCATCTGATCCTTCCCCCGATTCCTTAGCCGTTTCCCAGTCCGTTTCCCAGTCCGATCGTCTCCCAGCCCCTTCGTCCCGTTCGGAGACCACGCTGTTTCGAGCCTACCTGGCCGGAAATCTGCTCGCCCAACTCGGCGCGCAAATCAAGACGATGACCGTCGGTTGGGAACTCTACGAGCGGACCGGAAATGCCTTCGATCTGGGACTCGTGGGACTGGTGCAAGTCATACCGGTCATCGCCCTTGCCCTCCCCGCCGGCCAGTTAATCGACCGGTTCGACCGGCGGTGGGTCGTCATCATCGCCCTGAGTCTCATGATCGCCGCGTCGATCGGCCTAACCATCGTCTCCTGGACCACGGCCCCCGTGTTCTGGGTTTACGCTTGCCAGTTCGTGGGTGGCATCGCCCGAGCGGCCCAGAATCCGGCCAAGGCGGCCCTGCTGCCGCTGATTGTCGAACGGAGCCAGTTTGCCAAGGCCGTTGCCTGGACCACCTCCAGCTTTCAACTGGCCACGATCGTCGGCCCCAGCCTGGGAGGCATCTTGCTCGCCTTCACGCGGTCCGCCTACTGGGGCTATTTGATCGACGCGACGGCGGCCGGCCTGTTCATCCTGGTCCTGCTGCGACTGCGCCCCCGGCAACAAATGACGTCCAACGAACCGATCAGTCTCCGCAGCATGCTGGGAGGACTCACCTACGTCTGGAA
>JBJHCD010000657.1:0-4107 GCA_050485845.1 Pirellulaceae bacterium
CCAAGCCGATCCTCCCGCGCCCTCTCCCGTGACGGTTGTGTTCGGAAGCGAGTGGCTGCTGGGCAATTTGGTGTTGGATCGGATTCGCGATCAATTGTTTGGGGACGAACCGGTCCCATTTGAGACTTACGACGGTGAGGAAGTTCAATGGCGGGATGTGCGAGACGAAGTGGCCACGGTATCACTGTTTGGCCAAGGCAAGCCTCGGCTGGCGGTCATCCATTCCGCGGATGACTTTATTTCCAAGCATCGGGCCGAGTTGGAAAAATACTCGGAACATCCCTCATCGCAGAGCGTCCTGGTACTGGTTACCAAGTTGTTTGCCGGCAACACGCGACTGTACAAGATTGTGCAGAAAAAGCACTTGGCGATTGACTGCCGCGTCCCCGAGATCTCCACGGGTCGAGATAAATCACCGGACGTTCCCCGGATTACCGAGTGGTTGACGACCACGGCCCCCAGCCGCCACCGTGCTCGACTTTCTCGTTCCGCGGCCGAATTGCTGATCGAGCTGGTCGGCGTCGATTTCGGTCGCCTGGACAATGAGTTGGCAAAGTTGGCGATCTTTGTCGGCGAGGGGGAGGAGATTACCACCGAGGTGATCGAGAAGATGGTCGGTGGGTGGCGGGCTGAGACAACCTGGGACATGATCGACGCGATGCTGGCCGGAGAGGCTCATCGGGCCATCGACATGCTCGCTCGACTTCTCCAAGCCGGCGAACATCCCTATGTCCTCTTCGGTTCCGTCTCCTGGTCACTTCGACGACTGGCCGCCACGGTGCGAGTGGTGGAGCGCATGGAACGTTCGGGGCAACGAGTTGACTTGGCGGGGGCCCTGCGAAAAGCGGGAGTCTTCGATCGTCGAGGGCGAGAGGGGACCAGCGAACGGCAACTGCGCCAAGTGGGTCGCCTTCGAGCTGCCCAGCTCTACCAGTGGCTGCTCGAACTCGACCTCTCCCTCAAGGGGACCCATTCGAATCCCGAGCGATCGCGCTGGGCATTCGAACGACTCATCCTCCGGCTCTCCAAAGACCTCGACCCCAAGTTACGTGCCTGAGCGGACTTCGATGGAGCGTCCTCGCGCGGAAGGATCCTGACGGGGCCCCGTGCGGCCGACGAGTCATCAGCACACGCTGAGTCACTCCCTCTCGTTTGCCGGCCCCGTTCCGCGGATGTTGAGGCAAGGTTCAGACACGGTTCAGACACGGTTCAGACACGGGTCAAGACTCGTCGCGCGGATCGAACCCGAAGGTGCGTAACCAGTAATCGACATCCACGTCGTCGGTCACGCCATTGGGTTTTTCGGGTGGGGGAGCAGGTTCGGGGGTGCGTGCCCGTTGACGTAAGGAATCGAGCCAAGTGTCACTGGCTTCCCAGCGGGCCTTTCGCCGCTTGGCGGCCCGCTGGACGCGCAGGTCGCTGGAGACAACCAGCAGCTTTCGGGGCGTGGGGGCTCGACGAATCAGCTCCTCCAACAGCTCATCCGCCTCCTCATGCTCGACCGCATAGAGAACTCGAATTCCATGGACTCGAAGTTCCCGCTCTTGATCTCGGGGAGAATCCTTGGCGTCGAAGACGATCGTGGTATCGGCCACTTCCTCGGGCGTCAGAAGTCCAGCGATTCGACCGAGGAGGGCGAGTCGAGCCCGCTCGAGCCCACCGGGGCCCAGTCGCTTGGGGAGCAGGCCTGAGTGGTGCAGCAGATTGTATCCGTCGATCATCAGGGGCATGACGGGGATTGAGTCCGATCCAGCTTCACGATTCCACCCACAATCACGTATCGGGCAGACCCCTGCAGTTCGCGGCCATGAAACGGGCTGTTGGAACTTTTGGAGACGAATCGTTTGGCATCCACGGTCCATCGCAGTTCCGGATCGATCACGGTCACGTCCGCGTCAGCTCCCCGTTGCAAAGTCCCTTGCGAGAGGCCGAGGACCTGGGCGGGGGCGGAGGTCATTTTCTTCAGCGCTTCCGACCAGCTCAGCCTCCCCGGCAGGATCAAGTGCGTGATGACGGCGGCCAAAGTGGTTTCCAGCCCGACGGCGCCAAAAGGGGCCTGATCCAGCTCGAGCATCTTCTTTTCCAGGGCGCGCGGCGCGTGAGCACTGCAGATCACGTCCAGCGTACCGTCCGCCAACCCGCCAATGCAAGCATCGACATGGTCCCGCGAGCGAAGCGGGGGGGTCAGTTTGAAGTTGGAATCGAAGGTGCGGAGGTTGTCGTCGGTGAGGCAGAGATTGTTGATGGAGACTTCGGCCGTCACCGGCACGCCCCGCGATTTCGCTCGCCGAATCAAATCGACGCTTCCCGCGCTGGAAATATTCATCAAATGCAGCCGGCCCCCGGTCGCTTCAGCCAATCGGAGGTCCCGCCCGGTCATCACATCCTCCGCTTCCTCCGGCATCCCGGTTAGGCCGAGCAGCATCGAGATCATTCCCTCATGGATGACTCCATCGTGGCATAGCTCCTCCACCTCGGGGTGATTCAGGATCGGTTTCCCAAACATCAGGCAGTATTCCAACGCTCGGCGGAAGAGTTCGGAATTCTGGATGGAGCGAGGAGCATCCGTGAAGCCGATCGCTCCGGCCTCGACCAGTGATCCGATCTCCGCCAGTTCGTTCCCTTCGCCGTTCTTGCTGATGCAGGCCAGGACGAAGACGCGGCAGTGATCGGCTCGAGCCCCTTTCTGCCGCACGAATTCGACGCCGGCCTGTGTGTCCAGGGGTGGGTCGGTCGCCGGGATGCAGGCGATGGACGTGTAGCCGCCGGCCAAGGCGGCCGCCGTCCCCGACTCAATCGTTTCATCCTCCTCCCATCCCGGCTCGCGGAGCTGGACGTGCGTGTCGATCAGGCCCGGCGAGACGATCAGATTCGTGGCATCCAGGATCTGCTCATCGCCCCTGGGATTCACGTCATAGTCGGCGATCTTGCCGTCGACCAGCAAGAGGTTCATGACCCGGTCCAGTTGCTGGCTGGGATCGATGACGCGACCGTTTTGAATCAGAATTTTGGGCATGAGCAAGGAGGCCTTGGGGAATGTGCCGAGGTAAGTGGAATTCAAGAGGAGGCAACCGGAGGACTCGAGCCGGCTCGGGCCTGAGTCACCAGCCACAACGCGGCCATGCGGATGGCGATGCCATTGGTGACCTGCTGCAGGATAACCGAGTGCGGACCGTCGGCCACGTCGGGCGTCACCTCCACGCCTCGGTTAATGGGACCAGGAGCCAGGATCAGAATGTCGTCCTTCGCCCGTTTCATCCGCCGCCGATCCATGGCATACAGCAAGGCGTATTCGCGAACGGAGGGAAAGGGGCGAGTCCATTGACGCTCGAACTGAATCCGCAAGAGATTGAGGACATCGCATCGGGGGAGGATATCGTCGAGCCGGTAGGCGACTTCGACTCCGACTTCTTCCCATCGCCGGGAAACCAACGTGCTGGGGCCGCAGACAATCACATGGGCCCCCAATCGTTTCAGCCCCCAGATGTTGGATCGGGCGGTGCGACTGTGAGCGATATCGCCGACCAGCGCGACCGTCAGGCCTTCCAGACTCCCTCGATGCTCCCAGATCGTCATGATATCCAAGAGTCCCTGGGTCGGATGTTCGTGCGGACCATCCCCGGCATTGATGACCGAACAGGCGAGCTGCTGCGCCAGAAGATGAGGCGTCCCGGGCGTGCGATGCCGCACGACGACCACGTCGACGTTCATTGCCTCGATATTCTTGGCCGTGTCGACGAAGGTCTCTCCCTTGGAAAGACTGCTACCGGACGAGGAAAACTCGATCGTGTCGGCGCCCAATCGCCGGGCAGCCAGGGAAAAGCTGGTGCGAGTACGCGTGGAGTTCTCAAAAAACAGATTGGCCGAAACGGAACCTTGTAGCGGCGTGATCTTCGAGCGGCAATTGTTCGTCGCTCGCTTAAAGGCGGCGGCGGTCTGGAGCATGGCTTCCAGTTCCTCCCGGGTCAGCCGCTCCAAGTCCAATAAATGCCGATGTTTCCAGACTCGGGCGGCGCGGAGGGCTTCGTCCGGTATCTCCGTCATGGGTGGTGTTTCTCTTCAGCTCGAGGGCCAGGGGGGGCCAAGGGGGGCGAGGCTTCCCAACAC
>JBJHCD010000658.1:0-4107 GCA_050485845.1 Pirellulaceae bacterium
CGCGGCCCCGTCATTGTGTCTAGCGGTGGTGCCCCCCGCAACGGGACCGAGACCACCGCTTCCTATCGCCACGAGCCCTTCTCGGATCGAATCCCAGCCATTGGAACTCGCTCCGGGTGGACTGACAGAAATCGGTGGGCCAATCGGGACTGGCTAATCCTCTTCGTTCAGCAGCAGCACAAGTGCTTGCTCAAGTTGTCTGGGGTGAAAGCCGAATGGGCCTCGCCCACTCTTGAACGCAACTCGTCCCTCACGATCGATCAAGTACAAGCGATTCGGCATGCCGCTGTACTGCGTACCAACTTGGTCATCGACGTCATCGACCAAGAACGGGATGGGAAGCTCCAGACGGGACTGGCATTCAGCCGCGATTTCACGACGAGCCTCGAAAACTCTCGGCTGTGGCACGTCGATGCCCACTCGTTGATTGCTTTGCATCCACCAGCCGTCGTTGGGGTGTGCCTCGCGCACGTAGACGAGAAAAAACTTCGCCTGGTCGCGATAACGCAGGTACAACTTTTCCAGGTTTCCTGATTGGCTGCGAAAGGGACCGCAGGTGAAGTTGCCGAAGATCAGCACGACCGGCTTTTCGCCAATCTCTCGCGAAAGCGTAATGGAATCTCCTTGCAAGGTTGTGAGCGTGAAGTCGGGAGCTGATTGGTTCAGGGCGGGTCCTGGCTGCAATGAGCCGATCTCTTGGTCCTTCAACGCGGCGATCAGCGTGCTGCGCGTGGGGTGATCCGCGCGCCGTGGACGTGGACCCGGCGATGGTGGAGAAAACAGATCCCGAAGATCATCGAGCGCCAGGAAGTCGGATTCCGCGCCACCGAATTGATCGAACAATCGATTGAACTCCTCGCGAGTTACCTTTCCATTACCATCTTGGTCGGCCATGAAAAACAACATGAAGCCGGGTGTCGGCGTGAGAGCATGATCACTCCAATCGAAATCGGCTGGGGTCAGCCGTTGATCACCATTGCGATCAAGTCGGGAGAACTGCTCCCTGGTTCCCGTGAACTCGTCAACCGTCACCGTGTCGTCCAGGTTTTGATCGTATCTCTTCGTGACATACTTCCAGTCAAACCGAGTTTGTGACTTGGCAAGCGGGAACCATCCGTCGTCGCCATTGAGCGTGCTCCCCTCGATAATCGCGTCCAACATGGCGATGGCTTCCGAGTCAGGCTTGAAGGTCTCGCGCAGCTCCGCTTCGATTCTCACCGCGTTCGGAGAAAGTTCGTCATCTTTCTCCGTATCGGCCGACACCGGTAGGATCCCAATTGCCAAAAAAGAGAGGAGAGCTGATATGTGCGCGGGTATCGTGAATCGGTTGATCATCGGGGGCCTTTCCGGTAAGTCTGCCTATGAATTGACTCGACCCAATCACCGTCAGTCTATCGGCTGGGTCGCGTGACGGACACCGGCAGCTCGGGAAGAAATCAGGAAGCTGGCCGCCGAGCCGTACCATAGGCTAGATTCACATTCGATCGACATGGATCGATGGGGATCGAGGGGGACGAACTCGGTCGAACTCAGTCGAACGTGGCTTTGGTGGTTGCCTGCGGGGGATGGCCGCCGATAAACTGCTCCTCACCAGAACCGCTCGGCAGGACCGACGAGTTCGTTGAGACTCGATTCCCGTGCTGGATCTTGGCCGGAGTGACAGGGCGCGAGGTCCTCCGAGCGGTAAACCGATTTCGCAAGCTACCGATACGAGCATCCCTCGATGAATACTCCGAATACTCCGAATACTCCAAGTGCTCCAAGTACTCCCGCCAGTGAAAGTGCCACGGTGGCTCGGCTGGCCGCCGCGCAGTTTGCGATGCTCCGCTACGAGACCGAATTCACCCCATGCACTGGGATTACGGCTGTCACTCGACAAGAGCGACGGCACTTTGAGCGGAGTATCACGATCGCTCCGTGGTGTGGCAACTTGAGGCGGGAGAAGCCCGAGCAGGATCCGCTGTCCAATGGTTCGGTCCGAGTGACTCCGTGGACCTTTGACGTTGGTGGTCACGCTTGCCGAGTGCTGGAAAGCACGGACTCGTTGCCCCCGATTCTTTTTCTGGACGTGGCGGGCCGGTTTCGGGGCCAGGAGACGCCCTATGATACTCCCTCTGATTCCTCGGGCGAAGACTCGCTCGTGACGCTTCGCCGTGACGCGCTATACTTTGGCTTGGCCGTCCGGGAGTTGCTCCGAACCGCCGGCTGGCCCCAGCTGGAATTTCTCTGGGGAGCGGACTGGGAGACCGCTCCCGCCTTGGCCCTCCTGCGTGACCGCTACCATTTGGCGCTCACGATCCATAACACGTTCGACGAAAACCTTGCGGGGGAAGCGGCCGAGTTCGGTGGTCTGTTTTCCGAGTTCAGGGAGCTGATCGCACAGCCGGATGGCCGGCAGGCCCCCAAGACAGCCCTGCAAGTCGGATTGGAGAAAGCGGATGTTGCCACCACGGTGAATCGAGGGTTTGCACGGGGGATGCGTGCCGAGCCCCTGCAGCGGTTCGTGATGGCTCAGCACCTGCAGCCGCTGCTGGACAAGGTGGTGGGGATCAACAATGCCGCCTTCCGCCCATTGGACCAGGAGCTACTGGAGCTGCGGGACTTGTTGGATCGGGACTTTCAGGCGGGCCGGGACCGGTTGTACCAGCTTAAGGAGGCACATCGCCAGCGACTTCCCGAGCGGATTCGAAGTTTGGCGGATGACAAGGTGCTGGTGGTCGGGATGGGGCGTCGAGTGATGCAGAAGCTGCACGACGTGTTGGTGGCCAGTGTACGTGACATCCTCCGGCAAGATCCCCGATTCCCGCTGTTGGTTATTTTCGCCACGGTCCATGGTGATGCGAATAGTCCTCTGGTGCTCGAGCGAATTCGGGAGCTGGAAAGCGAGTTTCCACACCATGTGGTGTGCGAGGATGGCCGAATCGATTATTACCCGCAACTGATGGCAGCCGCCGACTACAACTGCATGCCGTCGCTTTACGAGCCTCATGGCGGGGCTTACGAAGGGACTGCCTTGCCCATTGCCCGAGCGGTGGATGGCTTGGCGGAGCAAATTCGGGGATATAATCCCAGTCCGGCGGCGCGAGCCGTCAGCGACGTCTGGCACGCCGCGGGCGATCCTCCGACCGGCCTGCTGTACCGCGAGGACCTGGAGGCGGTGTTGGAGTCATCCGAGCTACGGGCGCAGCTGGAAGCCATTCTCCAGGGCCGGCCATTCCAGCCCGCATTCGATCTGATGCGGGACGCGCTCACCCCGGTGCTTAGCGAGGCGGTTGAGCTTCGGCTACGTCAGCCGGACCAGTATGCGAGCATGGTGCGGGCCGCGTTGCATAAGCAAGAAGGTTCCAGTTGGCACGACAACCTCCGTCAGATGCTCGAGCTGATGAAGACAGCTCGGGCCTCGCGTTCGCTGACGTAAGTTGCGGTTCACCGGGGGTTAGGCGTTGTTTGTTGTTCCGCGGAACGGAATTCGCGAGGGGGCCGAGGTGTGTCAGTCGAGCGTCACCACAAGGGGAAAGTTCGTGAGTCTTGGGCCAACTCGCAGAGCTGTGAAAGGGAATCGCAGAGTCGCAGAGGCGCAGAGAGGTATGATGCGATCCTCTGCACCTCCGCGTCTCTGCGTCTCTGCGTCATTTTTTTCCTCCCACGTTCAGCTCCGCAATCAAGTTGGACATTTGTCAACTCGGAGGCGAATCGATCCGCGACCTGGCTGATAAGAACGGTGGACGAGGTGTGTCAGTCGTGCTTCAACACAAGGGGAAAGTTCGTGAGTCTCGGCCCAACTCGCAGGGCTGGTAAAGTGAATCGCAGAGTCGCAGAGTCGCAGAGAGGTATAATGCGATCCTCTGCGCCTCCGCGCCTCTGCGTCTCTGCGTCACCTTTTTTCTCCCACGTTCGGCTCCCCAATCAAGTTGGACATTTGTCAACTCGGAGGCGAATCGATCCGCGACCTGGCTGATGAGAATGGTGGACGAAGTGTGTCAGTCGTGCTTCACCACAAGGGGAAAGTTCGTGAGTCTCGGGCCAACTCGCAGGGCTGTTAAAGGGAATCGCAGAGGCGCAGAGTCGCAGAGGCGCAGAGAGGTATAATGCGCGCCTCTGCACCTG
>JBJHCD010000659.1:0-1115 GCA_050485845.1 Pirellulaceae bacterium
CCCCCCCGAGCCGAGTCCTTGGATCCTGGAACTTTCGATTGACGTACCCTGGGCCGTGTGTCGCCTGGAACTGCGGACCGGTGGGACTCTCAAAACTATAACACGAGAGGCCGCGCGGTCGCAACGAAAGAGAGGCTCCACAGGTGGTGGGAGACCATGCCGAATAATGGTGTGATTACCCGCAAAATCCGCCGGTTGGCCTTTGCGAACGACCCACAACGCGTGGTAGTCTTATGGAGCGGTGATTCCGCTCGTGCTCCTGGTATGCCTTGAATTCCCCGCCGCAATTGCTTGCTGTCCATTCCCCAATTCCATCACCCCGCGGGCGCCTGACACGATGAGCGACAAAACTCACGAACCGGACCAAACGGGATTTCAGGAGACGCTTCGGCGCGCCATCGCCGGGTCGCAGGAAGACATCCAGCGACTGATTGACCAATACGGGCAAAACATTCAGCGGGTGGTGCGACGACGGCTTGACACCCGTCTGCGCTCGAAATTCGACTCGCTCGATTTCGTGCAGATGGTGTGGGCCTCATTCTTTCGCGATTCGGGGCAACTGGAGCGGTTTGGGGCTCCCGAGGAATTTGTCCGGTTTCTGGTAACCATGGCTCGGAATAAAGTAGTCGACGAGGAACGCCGCCGACTGACGGGGGCACGCTACAATTGCACGCAGGAAACCTCCTACGACGAAGCTCAACAACCCGCGGCCAATGCCGCCATGGCGACCCCGAGCCAATTCGCGATTGCTCGAGAACAATTTCAGCGGTTCGTCACGAATGAATCCGAGCGGGATCGCGAGGTGATTCGGTTGAGAATGGACGGGGCCTCGTTTGTGGAAATCAGCCAGACCCTGGGGATAAACGAACGGACCGCAAGGCGAATTGTTGATCGCCTGTCGGCGCAGCGGAACTGACTGGGAAGCGATTCATGGTGGAAGACTGCCAATGATTATGACAACTCGGGAACCAGCAGCATCGGAACATGACATTGAGCGGATCATTGGACATTGGCGAGAAGGGGGGCGTCCCAGCACGAAGGCCGTGCTGAAGGAACGTCCCGAACTGCGAGACTACGCCAGCGTCGTGGTTCAATTGGCTCATGAGGAATACTGC
>JBJHCD010000659.1:1125-4102 GCA_050485845.1 Pirellulaceae bacterium
CTGTGAACTCTTTCCCACGATCCGCGGCAAGCTGCGTCCGTTGCTCGAGGTGGAAGATGCGCTGTTCGACATCCCCATCGACAACGACGAAATCCTCTGGCCCGAAACCGGCTCGGATTTCATGGAGTTCGAGTTGTTGTCGCTCCTGGGGGTGGGGGCTGCCGCTAGAGTCTTTCTCGCTCGACAAAGAAACCTGGGGAACCGCTTCGTCGCCCTGAAAGTCTCCCGCTTTGGCGGGAGCGAGGCGGAGATTCTGGGAAAACTCCAACACCCGCACGTCGTTCCCATTTTCTCGGTGCATTTCGAGCCCGAGCAGAGTTTGACGGCGGTCTGCATGCCCTATCTGGGAGGAGCCACCCTCCGCGATATCGGGCTTCGCGCGTTCCAGGACGGCCGTCCCGCGAAATCGGTGGACGTCATTCTCGAAGCAGCTCGAAATTGCCATCAGTCCGGTGAGTTCGTGCGGGGAGAAGCTCCTGCTCATCCCCGGCTCCTCGAGGGGAGTTATGTCGATGGCATCGTCCACATGATGGCCGAATTGGCGGATGGCCTGGCCTACACGCACGACCATCAAGTGATGCATCGCGACTTGAAGCCTTCCAATGTCCTGGTGACTCCCCAAGGACGACCGATGTTGCTGGACTTCAACTTGTCGAGCGACGCGGAATTGGAGGTTTCTCGCATGGGGGGAACTCTCCCCTACATGCCGTCGGAGCAGATTTACGCCACGTTTTTCGCCGAACAGCCGCTGGAGGAGAATGATCCTCGAGCGGACATTTTTTCGCTCGGCGTGATCCTGTACGAGCTGTTGACCGGGCATCTCCCTTTCCCTACTTCCAATTCCACGGCGATCGAATCCCTCCATGAGCTGCTCGCGGCCCATTCAGCCGGAGTCCCTGACATTCGGGAGCGCAATCCCGATGTCTCTCCTGAATTGGCCGAGCTGATTGAATCGTGTCTCGATCCCGTCTCCGACATGCGGCCACCAACGGCGGCGGACCTGGCCGCGCAACTTCGCGGCCTGCTGCCCCTCACTCCGGTTGCCAATCCCCAACCCGAAGTGCAGGTCCACCGCCGTCGAGGCCTCTGGCAAAATATCCGAACAACCAGCTTGGTACTCGCCGTGGCGACTCCTCTCTCTTTCGTCGGCGCCCAGGGATGGGACTGGAAGCCAAATCAGCCTCCCCCGGCCGAACGTTCTGACCTGTCCGAAGTCTCGGGACGATCTGAAGGCTCTGCGTCTCCCAAAACGCGGGCTGCCCTGTTGCTTGCGGCTCGGGATCAAGCCGAGGCGAACGGCGATTTTCATCGCGTGTTGGAGTTGCTTGAGGAAGCCGAACAGTTGAGTCCCGGCGATTCACTTGTTCCACATCGAGCTTACTGCCACTTCCGTCTGGGAGAGCTGGACCGAACCATTCAACTGTTGGCTCGTGAATTGGACCAACATTCCCATGACGCCGACCTGTGGAACAACCTCGGTTATTGCTATTTGAAGCAGGGCGATACCTTCGCGGCCAAACAGCATCTGGATCGAGCTTTGGCGGAAGAACCGGACCATGTTCGAGCGAACTTGAATCGGGCCCTGTGCAACTTCGTCCTGGCTGAACGAGGTTATGCCGACCCAGACTACGGAGTGGCCTTCGCCGAGCGAGCATTGGAAATGGAATTGAATCCTGATCCGCTTGCCCTGTTGGCGGCAGCTCGACTCCACGCTCTCCGGGCGAAATATCTCTCGGCCGGCGAGATTTCCCCGCGAGAATTGCGAGTAGAGCGTAAACATTCGGTTGCCCGCATTCAGGAGCACCTAGAAGTTGCCGTGCATTTCGGTCTCCCTGCGGACCAGCTTCGGCAATCGAAGGAGTTGGAACCGCTGAGCATTCATCCTTGGTTCGACGAATTGGTGCAAGTCGCGGAAGGGAACGGTCCACTCGAGACAGGAGATGTTGCGCGAGCGGCTTCCTACGCTGTCCCCCAGAATTGGGAGTAGCTGGAACCGGGGCGTTCGGCTTCTTCGCCCAGGATTCCGGCCGATCGCGTTGTGTCTCGCGTGACAGATTCATTATCGGTTCAGGCCCACACGAAGGCGTACAAGGTTTGAGAAGTCAAGCCGTTGCTGTCCACCGCCTGAGCGGAGATGGTGCCGGTGTAGGTGTCGGGCAGCATGAAGTGATAAAAGAAGTTCCCGTCGTGATAGACCGAAGCCGTATGCCCGATCGCCAACCCTCCAAACATGATGGTCAGGTCTTGCGGGGAACCATGCGGGTAGTCCACGCTTCCCTCAAGCATGTAACCTCCAGTGATCCACCGGGCCGTGAAGGTGATCATGGTAAAGTCACCCATGGGATCATTCGGGTCGTCTTCCCAGGGATCTTCGAAGTCGTCGTCCGGATCCATCAAGTCCTCGCCACCCGGCTCGGGCAGGGTCGGATCCATCGGAGGAAATCCGAACAAGTCGCCTCCCTCGCCTTCGGGTAGGAGCGAGTCCCAGGTATTGACGAAAGTTGTGGGAGGCATGCTTTCAGTCGCTGTGCCACCGACGGCCGGATCGGCCAAAGTCCCCTCCTCCGGCAGTCCACCCTCCAACCAACTTTCCTGCTCGTCGATCGAGTCCAGCATTTCAAGCGACAGCCAACCAAAGTCATCCGGGGATTCCTCATGGCTCGGGGTCGTTTCCCCCTCGGTCGGCGTTGTCGCGGATTCGGAAAAGGCGGCCATGGCGGCATCCACCGCAGCGGAGGTGGATGCCGGTGATTCGACCTGCGAATCCATGGCCGCCATGGGATCACTCAAAGAAAAAGCTTCATCCTGCTCGGCCTCCGCCGATTCACTCTCGCCCCAGGAGACGTCCGCGGCGTTGAGCGGCACGCAAACCGACGCGGAAGAGGGGTCCTCCGGCAACGCCAGTGCCATTAATGGGGAAGCGGTCAGCACAATTCGGCTGGTCAGCGGTTCGCAAGCCAGCTTGCGAGCGGTGGAT
>JBJHCD010000660.1:0-4094 GCA_050485845.1 Pirellulaceae bacterium
CTTCCCCACTGCCCTGGAGGGGGCCCTGAAGCTCAAGGAAATCAGCTACGTCCATGCCGAGGGGTACCCGGCGGCGGAGATGAAGCATGGGCCGATCGCCCTGGTGGACGAGCAGACCCCGAGCGTCTTTATTTCCCCCCGCGGCTGGGTGTACGACAAGGTCCTCGCCAACATGCAGGAAGTCCGCGCTCGAGGAGGACCGGTGATCGCCATCGGCTCGGCGTCCGATGACCAAATCGCCCTGCTCGCGGATGATCTTATCCAAGTTCCGGAAACAGTTGAGTACCTTCAGCCCATCCTGAACGTTATTCCTCTGCAACTGTTGGCCTATCACATTGCGGTCTTGCGGGGCTGCGATGTCGATAAGCCTCGCAATTTGGCCAAGAGCGTGACCGTGGAATGAATGGCTGGACATAACTGCCCGGCTGTTTGTGCTCCCCGTGTCACTCGCCGAATCCAAGATCAGGAGTCGCCAGCTGATGTCAGAGCCTCGTCTTAGCTACAACACACGGAAGTCGCTTTGCGTTCACGTTGGGCAGGAAGCCGGGACCGAGTTGGCCGATCTCATTACGCGGATGGCACGCCGCATCGAGGAGCTGGAACGAAACAAAGTGAATGTCACGCAGATCACTCCCAACCAGGAGCCCAATCTTCTCTTCTGCGGTTTTCGTCCGACCTCCTGACTGCTATATCTCTATACCTCGATCCATGGAGGCCATCCCAGGAGGCCCAGTCCTGGAATCCCAGTCCCGGAGGTCAAGTCCTGGTGGTCAACCATGGAAGCGATGCATGGATCATCCACGAAGTGCTTCCCTCACGAGGTAGAAGGAAGGCCGGTTCGGCCGATTAGTACAGCCTATGTCGCGGATTTGGGTCACTGGGGCGGCCGGATTTATCGGCTCGCACGTTAGCCGGCGTCTTCTGGATCGAGGAGACGAGGTCATTGGGGTCGACAACGTCAACGACTATTACGACGTCTCGCTCAAGCAGGCTCGCCTGAAGCCCCTTTTGGCCCACGAGCGGTTTCATTTTTTCCAGGCCGACGTCGCCGACCGTCCCGCGATGGAACGGTTGTTCGCCGAGCAGCCCGCCGACACGGTGATCCACTTGGCGGCTCAGGCGGGAGTCCGCTATTCGCTGACCAACCCGCATGCCTACATCGACAGTAATCTAGTCGGATTCACCAACATCCTGGAGGGGTGCCGCCACCACCAGGTGGGCCACTTAACGTATGCCTCGTCCAGTTCGGTATATGGCGCCAACACGCGGATGCCATTTTCGGTGCACGACAACGTCGATCATCCGCTGAGCCTCTATGCGGCGACGAAGAAGGCCAACGAGTTGATGGCCCATACGTACAGCCACCTCTACGGCCTCCCCACCACGGGACTCCGCTTCTTCACCGTCTATGGTCCGTGGGGACGCCCCGACATGGCTCTTTTCATCTTCACGAAGGCGATTCTCGAGGGCCGCCCCATCGACGTGTTCAACGAGGGGAAAATGCGACGCGATTTCACCTACATCGACGATATTGTCGAGGGGGTGATTCGAGTTGCGGATCGACCGGCGACTCCGCACGCCGACTGGTCGGGGGATTCACCAGACCCAGGGACAAGCCGAGCCCCCTATCGGGTCTATAATATTGGGAATCATCAACCCGTTGAACTCGAGTACTTTATTTCGACTCTGGAACAGGCGCTGGGAATAACCGCTCGGAAAAACCTTCTCCCCATGCAACCGGGGGACGTCCCGGCCACCTATGCCGACGTGGACGACTTGATGCGAGACGTCGGCTTTCGGCCCGCCACCCCGATTGAGGAAGGAATTCGGCGGTTTGTCGCTTGGTATCGCGACTATTACGGAATCGGATCTTGATTCCCGACTTCCCGTGATCCGCATCACGTTTCCCGATTCGCCAAAATTCCGAGAACCTCTTCTCCGCTGGCGTCGTCTAGCAGATGTCGTCAGTGCTTGGAGCTTCCCCAGGTTGCTCACCAACCACTGCCGGGGTCGCCACTGGCCTATTTGGCGGCGGCTGGCCCGCGAGCTGGTCGGTGGTCGGTAACGTAGTCAGGCGGACTCCGAGGGTGTAGGATGAACGGACAGGCGACATGGAGTGGCGGGGCGGATCAAACGATTTGGCTGTCCCATCTCATGGACGCGGGAAGTTCGTCAGGAGCGCGGACCATTTTTGAGGATACTTCTTCTCGGGATTTTCGAGGAGATAGCGCGGGACAACCCATGGCCGGTATCGTAAATCCTCGGCAGCATTCCGGTCCCCACGAGGTGACTCTGGATGCTCCCGTCAGTCCCCAGTTCCCCTCCGGCACGCTCCCCCCTCCCGATTCCCCGAAGGTTCACCTTGTGCTGGGCAGCACGCCCGCCATGTCGGGTGAGACCCAAGCCCTTCTGCGTTCGCGGTTGCGAGCGGCCTCGCTGATGCTCTCGCTGGGCTTTGCCATCTATGGCGTTTGGTTGGCCATCAACTACGGCTGGCTCTCGGCCAGTCGTCTCACCGGTTCATTCGACCCCACGTTCGTGCAGCTCGTGGCCCACGGCATGGTCCTTGGCCTACTGATTCTCTGCGCTTCGACACTCTGTCGCGGGTGCGAGATCAGCATGCGAAAGCTGCGAACCAAGGAATTGATCATCTTCGGCTCGCCCGCCCTCTACTTCGTCTTCTCGCAAGTGCAACACATGGCACATCATGCTGAAGAGCATGGTGTTCTTCCCAGTCTCGGTGGCCCCTGGATGATGTTGATCTTCGTGTACGCGATGTTCATTCCCAATTCCTGGAAGCGGGCTGCGATCGTGCTGGGGACCATGGGCCTAGCCCCGATACTGGTTTCCCTCTTAATGTGCTCGACCAATTCGCTCTGCTCGGTGGCCGCGAACTCCGGGAGCGTGTACGTGATTGAACACATCATTCTGGCGTCGGTCGCCTCGGCTTCCGGTGTCTTCGGTGTTCACACCATCAACCGCTTGCGACTGGAAGCCTTTCAGGCCAGGCAACTTGGGCAGTACCGGTTGCGACGCCGCTTGGGAGGAGGAGGGATGGGGGAGGTTTTCCTTGCCGAGCATCAACTGATGAAGCGGCCTTGCGCCATCAAGATCATCCGTCCCGAGCGGGCTGGAGACCCCACCGCGCTGGCTCGATTCGAACGAGAAGTCCGCGCGACCGCCAAACTGTCCCACTGGAATAACATCGATATTTTCGACTATGGCCGGACGGACGACGGCACGTTCTACTACGTCATGGAGTTCCTGCCTGGGAGGAGCTTGGCCGACTTGGTCGAACAACACGGCCCACTCTGCGCGGCTCGAGTTGTCTATCTGTTGCGACAGATTTGCGATGCACTCACCGAGGCCCATGACGCGGGCCTGATTCATCGAGACATCAAGCCGGCGAACATCTTCGCCGCTGAACGGGGTGGTTTCCACGACGTCGCGAAATTGCTCGACTTCGGTCTGGTCAAGCCGACTTCCACCAGTGGTGACACCTCGCTGACCCAAGACGGAGCCATTACCGGCTCGCCACTCTACATGTCTCCCGAGCAGGCCGTGGGGGAACACGAGCCCGATGGTCGGGGCGACATTTACTCCCTGGGTGCTGTCGCCTACTACTTGCTGACCGGCCATCCACCTTTTGAGGACGACAAGCCGCTCCGCGTTCTGTTCAAGCATGCCAGCGAGCCTCCACTTCCTCCCAGCCACTGGGCGCCGGACATTCCGGAGGATCTCGAGCAGGTCGTTCTCCGCTGCTTGGCGAAGGCCCCGCAGGACCGGTTCGCCACCACGCGACAACTGGCCGCCGCGCTCGATGCATGCTCGGTTTCGGGCGAGTGGACCCCGGCCAAGGCTGCAGAATGGTGGCGGCAGCACGACGATCCCACGGTTCGAGAGGAAGCGGAGGAGTGCGTCCCCGAGCAACTCGTTCACGCGGGTCCCTGAACAAGACCGAAACGGCTCACTTCGCGCGCCCAGTTCGCCGAGACCACTCCAAAAGCGGCCTCCGTCGGACCTGCTCCGGCGGGGCCATGACTGGCCAGCTACAAGCCCCCCCTATACAAACAAACCAAAGGGTGTCTTCGGAT
>JBJHCD010000661.1:0-4091 GCA_050485845.1 Pirellulaceae bacterium
CAGATTCCCGAGATTCACTTGGATCCTCCGCCGCCGGAGCCGGATGGAGGTGACGCATGAGCCAGTCCATTCCGCGCCCGGAGTTTCCCGAGGACTTTTACGGAGATGCCCCGTCGGTTGACCCCAGGAACAGCCACCTCTAGGATAATGGCCCGGCGAGAGGTGGCATGCGAAACCGTGGAAGAGCGACTCGATGGAGGGTCGGCTCCATGGAAGGGGGTGGGGACTGCGGGGACGCCATTCGGCCTGCACCCTATTGGCGGTTGTCAGGGCGTTACCATAATGAGGCGAATGGAGGTGACGAGCGTGACGGGCATGCTCGAATTCCTGCCGCTCGCGAGTCACCGCATGAGAGAACGAAGATGAGTCATGACGTTTCGGACGACCAGGAGTCGTGCCAGAATCTCGGATCAGGTAATGGGCGGGTCGCGGAACATAGCGTGGACCTGCCGAGAATTGAGCGGGCGGTTCGCGAAATCCTGTCCGCGGTGGGTGAAGACCCAGACCGGGAAGGTCTCCAGGAAACACCGGCTCGCGTCGCTCGCATGTATGCCGAGATGTTCAGCGGACTTCACGCCGATGCTCGACAACATCTGAAAAAATTCTTCACCGAACCCTACGATGAGGTGGTGCTGGTCAAGGATATCAGCTTCCACAGTGTGTGCGAACATCATCTGCTTCCCTTCATGGGAAAAGCGCACATCGGCTACATGCCCGACGGCAAAGTCATCGGGCTCAGCAAGTTGGCTCGAGTCGTCGAAGCGGTCGCTCGACGTCCTCAGGTTCAAGAGCGGATGACCGAAGAGATTGCGAATCTGTTGGTCGAGGAATTGGGTGCCAAGGGAGTGGCCGTGGTGGTGGAGGCGACACATACCTGCATGACCATTCGAGGGATTCGCAAACCGGGAAGTCTCTGCGTCACTTCAGCCATGAAGGGACTGTTCCGCTCGCGACTCTCCTCGCGAGCAGAGATCATGCAACTGATCTATGGAGATCGGCGGTAACGACGCGTGGCGGTTATCGGGCAAGTGCTGGTCCAGTTCGTGTTTCGCCTCACCTTCGGGATGTCCCTGGCGATGGCGCTGACTCCCGCGCGCCTGGTCACCAGCGGCTACTTTCGCGTCCACCTCTGGGTCCTGATGGGGCTGAACACGTTTGCCGCTCTGGCCCTGTACTCGGGACGCGACGGGATCGAGCATACATGGGTGGGCCCGAATACGCTCCTGCTGGGGGCGGTTCTGCTGGCGGTGGGAAGCTATGTCGGAGCGGTCGTCTGGCTGTACGAACGGGCTCGAACCGGTCAGCGGATTCTGTTTCTCCTCTCCGGGCTGGCCTTGCTGGCGGCCCTGGCGGCCACGCCCTGGACGGCCAGTTCCAGTCGTGCCCAGCCCATGCTGGCCCTGGACATCGTGACATCCGGCTGGTTGATGGGAACGACCATGGCCGGAATGCTGCTCGGACACTGGTACCTGAACACGCCAACGATGCAGCTACTTCCGCTTCAGCGTCTGGTGAGGTGGATGACGGGAGCCGTGATCGCTCGAGCCATCGTCGGTGCCATCGGCTTGGGGCTCTGCCTGGCTTCGGACTTCACCCCGACCTCCCTCTTTGGCTGGATGGTCGGATTCCGCTGGCTATCTGGTCTGGGAGGGGCCTTTCTGATGGCCGTGTTGACATGGTACACGCTGAAGATTCCCAACACGCAAAGTGCCACGGGGATCCTCTACGCGGGGGTGATTCTGGTTTTTCTCGGGGAACTGGTCTCGCAACTACTGTCGATGGATGCCCCCTATCCTTTATGATTGAGGGGTAAGGGGGGAATTCGCCGGAGATGGCGATTCGATTCGCGGATTGCCTTCCCCCTGAAGGTGCTGGTGCCATGACTGGAATCGGCGGCATCCCCCAGTTCAATACGGTTCGCGTCGGCGTTGCCCGAGTTGACAAAGTTATGATGAATGTGACCTACCGTTGTCTCGATTGCGGCCAAATCAGCCGGTCATCGATCTCGCTGGAGGGCGAGCCGGTGGTTTGCATGCGTTGCGGCAGCTCCACCCATTTTCCCGCCGATGCCGTGGAACCTGGAGGGATCCGTCGCTGCGTAGTTTGTCCCAGCGAGGAACTGTTTGTCCGCAAGGACTTTTCACAGCGGATCGGGGTCACGATTATTGTGATCGGGTTCGTGGCCAGTAGCGTGGCCTGGGCCTATCACCAGAGTGTCTTAAGTCTGGCGATCCTGATCGGAACGGCCCTGATCGATGCCGCCCTGTACCTCGTAACCGGAAACGTACTGACCTGCTATCGCTGTCATTCGGAATACCGCGACGTGACCGAGTGGGGGGAACACCCTGCCTTCGAACTGGAAGTGCATGAGCGGTATCGGCAGCAGGAAGCGAGGTTGGCCGAGGCCTCGGCGGCAAGCGTTCCCCAGAACGCACCGAAAGAACAACAATAGTCTATGGACCAAGAGCGAGCACGAATTCAGGCTGACCTGCGTGGGCTGGTGGCGTGCGAGGTCCTCTGTGACGACGTGACGCTGCAGATGTACGCCAGTGACGCCAGCATCTACCAGGTTCGTCCGCAGGGGGTGGTGCGCCCTCGCAGTACCGCCGACGTGATGGCGTGCGTGGAATATGCCGCGGATCACGGACTCTCGATTCATGCCCGCGGGGCCGGATCTGGATTGGCGGGGGAATCGCTCGGCTCGGGCTTGATCCTCGACTTCTCGACCCATATGCGGCGGATACTCGACGTCGGTGACGATTCTGTATGCGTCCAACCAGGGGTCGTTTTGGCTCAGCTCAATCGCCATCTCGCCACGACGGGGCGGCTGTTCGGCCCGGATCCCTCCACGCGCAGCGTCACTACCTTGGGAAGCGTCATCGCCCTGGATGGTTCCGGCAGTCACTGGCCCTTGTACGGATCGGCTCGCCGGCATGTCCGCAAACTGCAACTGGTACTGGCCGACGGCGCCATGATCGAAGTGGACCGGGCCACGCCACTGAATGACCCGAAGCTCCCCCCTCGCCACCTGGACTTGGCACGGCGTTTGTCCGACCTGATGCGCCGGGAGTCGGACGTGATTCAGGGGAGTCAACCGAAGGGGCTGGCGAATTGGGGCGGCTACCGCTTACAGGATTCGCTCGGCGAGTCGGCCATTGATTTGGCCAACATCGTGATCGGCTCGGAGGGAACGCTGGCACTGATTACCGAAGCCACGCTCGGCACTTCCCCGATGCCGGCTCACCGAGGTTTGACGCTCTTCTTTTTCGAGCGTCTTGAACTGGCGGCCCGAGCGGCGATGGAAATGGCAGGTTGGGATGTCTGCACCTGTGACTTGATGGACCGCCGCCTCTTGACGATCGCCCGGGAATTCGATTCTCGTTATGCCTCGCTGATCCCCAGGGAGGCCGAGGCGATGTTGCTGGTGGAGCAGCAGGGATCGGATCCGGCCGAGTTGCGGCAGCGGATGGATTCCATGGTTCTCCGCATTCGCCGCAAGCGGAAGCTGGCGTTCGAATCCCGCTCGACAATGGACCGTGACGAGCGAGACCGGTATTGGCGGATTGCTCGCCGCGTTGTCCCGATGCTCTATCGTCTCAAAGGATCCACTCGTCCGCTCCCCTTTGTGGAAGACATTGTCGTCCCCCCGGTGATGCTCGCCGATTTCCTTGTTCAATTGCAGAACGTGCTGAAAGCGCATGAGGTGACGGCGTCACTCTTTGCTCACGCGGGGCATGGGCAACTGCACATTCGCCCGTTTCTCGATCTGGGATCTCCCGAGGACATCCGTCGCATGCACGCCCTGGCGGAGGACTTGTACGAGCGGGTCATGGAAGTGGGAGGCGTGGTCAGTGGTGAGCACGGCATGGGGCTCAGCCGTACCTGGTACGCTCGGCGTCAATTCGGACCGCTGTACGATGTCTTTCGCGAGGTGAAGCGGGTCTTCGACCCCGGGAATATTTTGAATCCAGGGAAGGTGGTGGCGGAAGTTCCTTCCCCGCTGACCAAGAATCTGCGGCCCGTGGTCGCTCCCCCCGCTCCCTCCCCTCCCGACGTGGATGACGCGGGGGATGACAAAGCAACTCCGTTTG
>JBJHCD010000662.1:0-4068 GCA_050485845.1 Pirellulaceae bacterium
CAGTCAAGAATGAGGGTTGAGCTGGACTCGTACGATGGACTTCCAGTCCGTCGTACCCAAAAAATAAGCTGTCCCAGACCATTAGGCATCCGTGGGGTGTCATGGGCCCCGAGTCCGACGTTTTCTCTTGAACGCGTGCCGACGTTGTCTTCGGAAGCATGCCCGCGTTGTCAGGGGGCCTCGATCAGCCTCCAGTCAATCGGTTCGAAGCCTCGGATGGTCATCAGTCCCTGCAGAACGCGGGGGTGAATTGATTCTTGCAAGCGGCGGACCGAGCCGTCGGCGAGCAGGACATGGGGGCCTCGCGGATCGCGAGTTCGGATCGAGGCTCCGGGTTCTCGGTTGATCTGAAATGACATGCGACTGACATGCAAATCGACCGGCTCCAGCCAGGCGATCTCGGATTCCGCCGACTCGGCCACCAGCAGAGTGGTCGCGAGCGGATCAGTGATTTCCTGGAGTGGCACCGCGGTGTCTCCCGGAAACGCCGTCCCAGGGCCGGTGATGGCCAGGAAGCTGGTCATGCCGAGAGCGGGGTCCGCCACGTCGCCGGGGCCGGCAAACAGGGCCGGCATGCGGGAGAGGAGCTGAGTGTTATTCGGTCCATTCCACGGCTCATCCCAGCGGTAGGCGGCGGCCAGCAGTTCCTCTCCCAGAAAAGGGAGGATCATCGCCCGCCAGCTATGGGTCGGAATTCCCTGTTCGTCCGTGAAGTAGGCAGGGGGGAGGGTTCCATGGAACTGGTGATAGGCCTGAAGGGCCACGCCGATTCGCGACAGATGGGCCGCCGTCTGTAGGCGATTACTCGAAGCGGGCGAATTCAATCTCGGAACGACCAGGGTGAAACCGACCCAGATCAGGGCAGAGACCAGAAGCAAGCCGCCGACCAGCAGGCCGATCATCGTTTGGATCGCTTGGGGCGATGGAGCCGCTTCGGCCGTGGAACGAGGTAGCCGGGGCTCGCCCGCAAGCCGATGGCCGGCGGGACTCGCTGGGCGTTCAACCGCAATCGACTTGCCGCAACTCGCGCAGGCCCCGGCACTCCCTGCCAGACCATCATCGACCAGGGTGCGGGTGTCACAGTGGGGACATTGAAACCAAAAGGGCATCGGCCGGCACGTGTTGCCAGAGGGGGTTTACGGACTTGCTCGGAACTCCCGAACGATGTCGACATATTGTCGAGCCAAGTTTTCGATTCGAGTCATGTCGCCACGAGCGACGGCCTTGGGTTCAACCAGCGAGCCTCCAATGCCCAAGGCGCAAGCTCCGGCGGCTAGAAAATCGGCTGCCGTCTCCAGATTGACTCCGCCAGTCGGCATGAGTCGGACTTGCGGGAGTGGCCCGCGAAGAGCTTTCAAGTAGGCGGGGCCGAGGACATCGGAGGGGAAGACCTTGACGATGTCCGCCCCCGCCTCCCAGGCCGTCAGAACTTCCGTGGGGGTCATCGCCCCAGGCATCACCAACTTTCCGTAGCGGCGGGCGAGCTGAATGACGTTGAGATTGGTATTGGGAGAGACCAGGAACTCCGCTCCAGCCAGTAGGGCGGCTCGAGCCGTCTCGGGGTCCAGGATGGTGCCGGCTCCCAAGAGAATTCGGTCTCCCAATTTCCGAGCGACTTGGGCGAGGACTTCCACCGGACGGGGAACGGTGAAAGTGACTTCCATCACCTCGACACCGCCGGCCAACAGGGCCTCGGCCACGTCGACCAACCGCTCGCTCTGCTCGGCCCGAATGACCGCGACAATGCCACTCTCGAAGACTCGGGCCAACGGATCCTGATTCGTCATGGGACTGTTTTCTTCTTTTTCTCGGATTCCTGGAAATTTGATTGAACTTCGGTTCGGACCTCGGCGTAAGGTCAGTATCATCATCGCCGCAGCATAGCGGATTCTAAAAAATACCGGACGATCTGCCCCCGGGCGAGGGGGTGATTTCAGGAACGAGCTGTCCGGTTTCACGCAGGGAGCCTCCGGTGGATGAGCCGGCGGATGGAACTGGCGAGCCAGGAGCAATTCTTCGGCGGGTCAGGTCGTTATGGATTCTGCTTTCTGGACTCGTTCTTCCCAATGTGCATAATATGCGGGGAGGGTCCAACAGCAATCCAAGCTCCTCTGACCAGCAGGCGAAAGTGGAATATCTCGGCGACAGCATGCTGAAGAACATCTTCGAGTTCCTGACGACACCAGTTGTTCAGTCTGTAGTGTGGTTGATTGTCCTAGCGGTTGTATTGGTCGTGGGCTACGCCATCGTGAAAAGGTTTCGCGATGAAATCGACGACGACCGGGTAACCGCCAATGAGCTGCTCACGAATTTTCGAGAAATGAACCGCGAGGGTGACATTACCGACGCGGAATTCCGAACAATAAGAACGGCGTTGGGAGAGCGGTTACCGACCGAGGTAAAAGATTCCCGTGGTAAGGGTTAGGATCATCCAGCGCCGATAAGGCGGATCCTGCCGGCCACAACGGAATTACGGTTTGTCATCGCTACGGCTCCTGTTCAGTCTGGGAGACTGACAGGATGTGGAACGAAGCAACGATTACGGCTCGACGACAGCGGACAGGGAAGCCCTGGCGGTCTTGGCGATCATTTCGAGCGACACCTGGGAGAAACCTCAGCGACAGCCACTACTGGTCCGACGATGGGCTGGATGGACTGTCGGGAGTCCGAAAGGAGTACTTATGCCGACGGGGAAGGAGGTAGGCGGAGGACGACGTGGTGGCAGCACCACGAAGAAGAACGCCTTTTGTTCGTTTTGTCGAAAGAGCTATCGCGATGTGGGACCTTTGGTGGAAGGTCCCGGCGACGTGTATATCTGTGGTGAATGCATCGAGCTTTGTCAATCGATTCTCGAGCAGGAGCAGCGGCGGCGTGGCGGCACGAAGCAGTTGTTCAATGAGATCCCGACGCCTCGGGAACTGGTTCAGGGTCTGGACCAGTACGTGATTGGACAGGAGTCGGCCAAGAAAGTCTTGGCCGTCGCGGTCCACAATCACTACAAGCGATTGTCCCTGGGCTGGTCCGGTTCGGACGTGGAAGTGGAGAAATCCAACATCCTCCTGCTCGGTCCGACCGGGTCCGGCAAGACCTTGCTGGCCCGCACGCTGGCTCGGCTGCTGAACGTCCCCTTCGCCATCGGCGACGCGACGACGTTGACCGAGGCGGGCTATGTCGGCGAGGATGTGGAAAACCTGCTGCTCAAGCTCCTACATGCCGCCGACTTCGATGTCGAGGCCGCTCAACGCGGCATCCTCTACATCGACGAAGTGGACAAGATCGGCAAGACCAGTCAGAACGTCTCCATCACTCGAGATGTCTCGGGGGAAGGCGTCCAACAGGCCCTGCTGAAGATGCTGGAAGGGACCGTGGCGAATGTGCCGCCGCAAGGGGGGCGAAAGCATCCCGAGCAGCAATACATTCAGATGGATACCACGAACATCCTCTTCGTCTGCGGCGGGACGTTTGTCGGAATCGAGGATATTGTCCGCAAGCGGCTGGGGAAACGACAACTTGGATTCTCCCAGGAAGAGTCGACCCAAAAGGAATGGGATCGCGCCAGCCTCTTGCAGCAGGTCCGGACGGATGACGTCCTTTCCTACGGCATGATTCCTGAATTCGTGGGGCGGCTTCCCGTGGTCTGCTCACTCGCCCCGCTGGACGAGGAGGGATTGGTCCGGGTGCTCGGCGAACCCCGAAATGCCCTGGTCAAGCAGTATCAGACGCTGTTTGAAATGGAAAACAGCGAACTCCACTTTACCGAGGATGCTCTGCGAGCGATTGCTCGACGGGCCATGGAAAAGGGGGTCGGTGCTCGAGGACTTCGCTCCATCGTGGAAGAACTGATGCTCGACATCATGTACGACCTTCCCGATCAGGAACAGGGACACGCCTACACGATCAATGGGGCCGTGGTGGATGGTCGCGAACCCCTGTTCAAGATGCCGAAAACGAAAAGCGCTTGACGTGAAAAGCGCTTGACGTGAAAAGTGCTTGACGTGAAAAGTGCTTGACGTGAAAAGTGCTTGACGTGAAAAGTGCTTGACGCGGAAAGGAGTGAGGCGGCAAGGA
>JBJHCD010000663.1:0-4062 GCA_050485845.1 Pirellulaceae bacterium
TGTCGGTACAGTCCGCCCTCGCGCCACGCCCCCCCCTCTCACGGGGAACTCCCCCGTGAGCGGGAGTCGACGAGGCAGCTACAGGCCAGGAACGAAAGATTCCCGCGGCCGGAGGCTCAGAGCGTTAGGGTGTCTGCGGATCTGAGGCCCAGTGAATTTGCGGGCACTCGACTCCCCCCCGAAAGCTGGCGGGTGAGCGTTGCGGCCTCGGAACGTCCCCTTTGAAGGCGATCTTGGAGGGCTCGGCCGCCGGAGCTTTGTGTTCAGCGGTAGCTGCTTAGTCGATTCCGCTCAACGGGGGCCTCGCCCCGTGAGCGGGAGATGTTCTGCAAAGTCACGGGTCCGACGGAGGCCACTTTGGAGTTGTCCTCCGCGAACGGGGCGTTCGAAGACAGCCGAGACGCAGAACGTCCGGGGCTCTTCGGACCGGGGCGACTAGACCACGTGTTCTTGCCGGAGTTCGGCGATGCTGGCCAGGGCCGGCTTGGGCTGGTCTTTCGAGTCGTAGAGGCCGCCATGGGGAAACGCATGGGGGCTCGAATCGTAAGTCTGATTCCAGATCACGCCATGGACGGCGGACTTGGCGAGCAGCAAAGGGAGCAGCTGCTGCACGAGTCGCTGTTGACGCTTCAGCGAAATGGAGCCGGGTTGCTGGTGAGCGATCTGGGATTTGCTCCAAGCTCGACCATCCGGAGCATCGGCACTGGGGAAGGTGAGGGAGACGAGTAGCGGGAGGCCAAGGTAGCTCCAGCGATCGAGTTGCCGGCTGATTTCGAGCATGTCGCGGGTCAGTGTCCCCTCGGGCCAGTAGCCCAGATTGATCTCCAGGCCGAAGCCGGCGATCCCCAAGTCGGCTCGATGCAGCACGTCGGCAAAATGCAGGGGGGAGAGGTCCGAGTCGTCTTTGGCTAGGTACTCGGCCCAGGGTTGATCGAAGCTGATCACCATCGGCGTCTGCCGGTCAACTCGCCGCAACGTCTCGATTGCTCCCACGGCCAGTCGAAGGCGGTCGTCGTCTTCCAGCGATAGCTGGCCCCCCGCGTTGAGCCCCGCCGCCAAATGCCATATCTGTGTCCGCCCGACGCAGTGGCTGGCCAACGCATGGATGAAATCGTACGTGCAGGCCTGTAATTGTTCGAAGTCGTCTTCCCACAGGTACAGCCAGTCGGGAAGGGAAGCTCGATCCAGGCGGAGCAGGGGGCCCAAACAGACTCGGAGCCCCTGCTGTTGACTCCAGGCAATCCGGCGGTCCAGATCTTCCCACTGATACCGTCCGGCGTTCTCCTCCAGCATCCGCCAGGGGGTGGTGATGGCCGCCGAGTTGAAGGCCTGCACGAAAGTTTTTTCGCATTCCTGGCTGGGGGGGAGCGAGTCGAGGGCCCCGGCCAGGACCGTGGAAAGCTTCGGGCTGCCGGCCTGTCGCCGAGCGAGAAGGAGGAACTTGGCCTGAGCGACGGTCAGGGCATCGATAACCGGCACGCAGAGGCTCAGGCACCGCTCGGCGTACCGGGCGGCATGCAGCGGCTTGGCTTGAGACGTCATCGCCTCGACAAAAGCCTGCGACCCCGCCGCCATCCGCTCTCGCCACTTCTCAGGAATGCTCCAGCCTTCGGGAGGAGACTCGGAAACAAGTGCCCGCAGGCGATTGAGCGTACCTCGAGCCAACTCGAGTGGCAGATGGTAGGCAATGTCCGACTCCATGAGACTGGCGGTGGAAAGGACGACCTCCCCGTAATGCTCGACCTGCCAGGGGATGAACAGATTGCCGGATTCCCGCAGGGGGCGTTCGAGGGTCAAGTGTTGTCGCTGAAGGACGTTACGGCTTTGCCAGGGGATTCCTTCCATGCCTGCCAAGTAGGCACGCTCGGCGGTTCCCGCCGTCAGTTTCTGGGGGTCGGGGCTGAAGAAACGCATCTGGCCCATGGCCATGAAAATTCCTTTGCTAAGGGCCTCCGGTCAGTCGGTCGTGCCTACCGTCGCAAGCCCCGGATGGTGGCTGCGGGCGTCGCCGCGTTGGAGACCGGCCTCATCCCACCTGAATCCGTGGATTGTATTCGTGGATTGTATTCATTGTGTGGATGGAGGGATTTTGGATTTTTGGGAAGCTTCGGATTCTTCGGATCTCTCGTATTTCTGGTGTCTCTCGCATTGATCGTGGCAGGCAACTTTTCGTGGCATGCGACGGACCTGTCGGACCGCTCCACGGGACCATGCCAGTTTCTGTCCCAGTTTCTGCTCCAATTCCTGGTTCACACCCGGGTCCACTCCCTGGACCGCTCAACCCCACTGATGGTATCGAAGTGTAGCAGACCGACCGGGGGGCATAAAGTCGGTTGGTCGGTGGCTGGTCAGCTCGGCTACCGATTGCTATCTTCGTCGGATCGAGTGTCTGGATTTTGGAATTTCTTGTTCGCGAGACCGCTTTCCCATGGGGCTCCCCTCGTCTCGACCATTATTGACGACATCTTTTTCGGGAGATCCCCTGCCGGTTCGACGTGGCAAGGTGCGGGACATCTACGACTTGGGGGACCATCTGCTGATGGTCAGCACCGACCGAATCAGTGCCTTCGACTGGGTGATTCCCACCGGGATTCCCGACAAGGGGCGCGTGCTGACTCAAGTGAGTGCCTTTTGGTTCGAACGACTCGGGACGCCCCATCACCTCCTCACGCTGGAACTCGATCCCGCTCAGCTTCCTCCCGGCGCCGATCTGGAGGCCTTGCAGGGGCGGAGCATGGTGGTTCGCAAGGCGGAGGTGGTACCGATCGAGTGCGTGGTCCGCGGTTACCTGGATGGCTCGGGGTGGAAGGAGTATCAGCGGAGCGGTTCGGTCTGCGGGATTCCGTTGCCGAGTGGCCTGAGGCAATGTTCGCGGCTGGAGGAGCCGATTTTTACTCCGGCCACCAAGGAGGAGTCGGGTCACGACATCAATATCTCCTTTGAGCGGATGGTGGAGCTGGTTGGTCGGGAGTTGGCCGAGCAGTTGCGGACCAAGAGCATGGAACTCTATCGGCGAGGTGCCGAGTTTGCGTTGGAGCGAGGGATTATCATTGCGGACACCAAGTTCGAGTGGGGTCGAGCGGACGGGGAGCTGATTCTGATTGACGAGGTGTTGACGCCGGACAGTTCTCGATTCTGGCCGGCCGACCAGTACGAACCAGGACGGGCTCAGCCGTCGTTCGACAAGCAGTATGTCCGCGACTATCTCTCCGCGACTTCGTGGGACAAGAGCAGCACGCCTCCGGAGCTTCCGAGCGACGTGGTCCGGAAAACTCGGGAAAAGTACATCGAGGCCTACGAGCGGCTGACCGGGTCCGAATTCGCCTGGAAGTAAAGGCTGCCAAGCTGACTCGAAGTCACTGGAGTTAACCGTAGTTCACTCGAGCTGACTCGACTTCACTCGACTCTACTCGAGTTCTCGGCTGAAGCAGACCAGGCACATGTCATCGTTCTGGGGGATCCGGTCCATGAAGCGGCGGACGTCGTCGATCAGGTTTTCGCCGTATCCGGACATTCCCCCTTCGAAGGCCCGGATCTGCTCGTGCATCCGCTCGATGGTGTAGCAGGCATCACGGCTATCCATGGCCTCGTTGATCCCATCGGTGTACAGCGTCAGGGTATCGCCTGGTTCGAGTTGAATGACGGCCTGTTCGTACTCGACCCCCTCCATGATTCCGACGGGGACATTGCCGACCTCCTCGCCGACTTCATCGACGGTCCCGTTACGGCGGCGGCGAATGGGGGCCATGTGTCCGGCGTTGACGATGGTGGCGGTATGATTCTCGAGGTCCAGGACGACCATGATCAGGGTGGCGAATTGGTCGGAGCGTGGACCACAAAACCGCTGGTTGAGTTCCGTGAGGGCGGTGGCTGGATCGGGTTTCATGGCGAGGCAGTAGCGGGCCTCGGCCGAGAGTTTGGCCATCAGCAGGGCCGCGGCGACACCGTGCCCCACGACGTCGGCCACGATGATGGCCAGTCGTCCGTCGGGGAGGGTGACGTAGTCGTAGTAATCCCCGCCGACATGGTTGGCCGGTTGGTAGTAGTCGTAGAAGACGTAGC
>JBJHCD010000664.1:0-4046 GCA_050485845.1 Pirellulaceae bacterium
ACATGACACCAACGCACAAACGGATCGAGAGCCGAACCCCCTGTTGTCACACCGCCGGGTGAGTGAGCGAACGTGGCTCTGGATTTTGCGGTGGTGTCATTGGCATGCCGTACCCTGGGGCTGGGAAAAATTATCGCAGAGGCGCGGAGGCGCAGAGACGCAGAGACGCAGAGGAATACGGCAACCATCGGGAATCAGCCCTCTGGGCCTCCGCGCTCGTGGTTCATGGACAGAGAGTCCCGCGATCCCGTAACGGAGGACGGGGGTGATTCTGCCGAGTTTCCCTCCTTCCCAAGACACCCCTCCCCTCTTCGGATTGATCACCACCTCCTTTCTTCGCTCGTTGTCGCTGCGGTAGAATGACGGCCTGAGGGTCGCGAGATCCGAGTTGTCACGCGACATGCCCCGGGGGGTTCCGAGCGAGGAGAGAGGTGACCAGATGAAGGATACGTTGGCCGTGGTGCTGGCGGGGGGAAAGGGTGCTCGACTGGAACCGTTGACACGGGACCGAGCAAAGCCGGCGGTCCCGTTCGGCGGAGCCTACCGGATTGTGGACTTTGTCCTCTCCAATTGCCTGAACAGCGGCCTCCGCCGCATGCTGGTCTTGACGCAGTACAAGGCCATGAGCCTCGATCGGCATATTAACTTGGGTTGGCGTCACTTCTTCTGCCGGGAACTCGGGGAGTTTATCGACGTCGTTCCGCCTCAACAGCGGATTGACGAACACTGGTATCAGGGTACCGCCGACGCGGTCTATCAGAACATCTACGCCATCGAAAAAGAACGCCCCGATTATGTGGTGATCTTGGCCGGCGATCACATCTACAAGATGAACTATCAGACCATGGTGGACTACCACCAGGAAATGAAAGCCGACCTGACCGTGGGGACGCTTCGAGTTCCCAAATCGCAAGGGGATCAATTCGGAATCGTGCACGTGGACGAGAACTCCCGCGTGATCGGCTTTGACGAAAAACCGGCGGACCCTCCGACCATTCCCGGTGACGGCGAACACTGTCTGGCGTCCATGGGAATCTATGTCTTTACCGCTCGGTTTCTGTTCGAACAACTATGTCGAGACGCGACGGATCCTCACAGCCGGCACGATTTTGGACACAATATCATCCCCTCGATCATCGACACGCATCGCGTCTTGGCTTTCCCGTTCCGTGACGAAAACCGAAAGACCGACGCCTACTGGCGGGATGTCGGGACACTGGATGCCTATTACGAAGCCAACATGGACCTGATCAAGATTGATCCCGAGCTGAACATGTACGATCAGGAGTGGCCGATTCGAACCTATCAGCCGAATCTTCCCCCTCCCAAATTCGTGTTTGGAAGTCGTGGGGCGGAGGAGCGACAGGGGCGGGCTCTAGACAGCATTATCTGCCAAGGAAGCATCGTCTCTGGAGGACGCGTGGAGCGGAGCGTGATCGGGCCGATGGCCCGCATCAACAGCTATGCCCATATCGAGGATTCGATCGTCTTCGAAGGTGTCAACATCGGTCGGCATGCCAGAATCCGCCGAGCGATCATCGACAAGGGTGTCAGCATTCCCCCTCACTGCGAAATCGGCTTTGATCTCGAGCTCGATCGCCGCCGTGGATTCGCCGTCAGCGAGGGAGGGATCGTCGTGATTGCCAAGACAGACGGGATCGAGCGCCTCGAACATGTCGCGTGATCCACTGACCAACAAAAATCTGAATCTCCGTTCGGGAGAACGGAGCCACGTGGCTCAGGCCTCGGGGCACCAGCGGCGTCGCCAGAGTTCGAACACCAAGAGGGCCCAGAGCCGATAGGCGTGATCGAATTGACCATCGACATGCTCGCGGATCAAACGCTCGACCCCCTCTCGCCGAAATCGCCCCCTGCGGATGGTCGAGGGATCCAACAGGACTTCCCGAGTCAACTCTTTCAGCTCATGGCGAAACCAGTAATCGAGTGGCACGCCGAAGCCCATTTTTCGCCGCTGCCAGATGCTGTCCGGAAGCAAGTCTCCGAATGCTTGACGCAGAATCTGTTTCCCGCGTCCCCAGCGGAATTTCCAGCGACGCGGAAAAGAGGCCGCCAACTCGACGACTCGATGGTCCAGAAACGGAGGACGACACTCCAGCCCGTGGGCCATCGAGGCAATATCCACCTTGTACATCAAATCGCAGGGGAGGTAGGTCCCGAGGTCGGTCAAGGCGACCGAGGTCACCCGGTCACGACGCGACGAACTCCTGGCTCCCTCCTCCAGAAACCGTACGGGATCCACTCCCGGCAACTGAGCGATAAAGTCGTCAGTGTACAACTCGGCCCGCCGCGATTCATTGAAGATCGAAATCCAGTCCAAGTACCGGTTCCACGACGACATCCCCAATGATTCAGTGAACCGTTTCCACTGACGAATGCGTGACTTTTGCCGAGCCGGCGCGGGGAGTCGCTGCCAAAGGGCTGAACCGAGCAGTTGCCGAATCGGAGCACATTGATCGATCTGCCCCGCCAAGGCTACCGCCTGATAACGGGGATAGCCCAGAAAGAGTTCATCCCCTCCATCACCGGTCAGGGCCACGGTGACGTGTTGCCGAGTCATCTCGGAGAGATACCAGGTCGGACTTGCCGAACTGTCCGCGAACGGTTCATCATAGTGCCAGACCAATTGCGGCAAAATGTCGATCCCCTTCGGCGTGACTTCGAACTCGTGATGCTCCGTTTTCAGATGGGCCGCGACCAGCCGGGCATGCTGCGTTTCGTTGTACTCCTTGATCGGGAAACCGATGGAAAAAGTTTTCACTCGACCCTGGGCATGCCGGCACATGAGCGCGGTGATCAAAGAGGAATCCACCCCGCCCGACAAGAAGGCACCCAATGGCACGTCACTTTGCAGACGCATGGAGACGGACGAATCCATGGTTTCTCGCAGCAGTTCGATCCCTTCCTTGTGCGTGCCGGTGAACTCCTGTTGAAAGTCGGGCGACCAGTACGGACGGACCTCCAGCTGCTCGTTCTGATAGACCGCCATGTGACCGGGTGGCAGCTTCTTGACTTGACGGTAGATGGTCCTCGGGAAAGGGACATACTGATAGGTGAAGTACTCGTCCAATGCTTGAGGATCGATGTCAAACGAGATTCCCGGTACTTCGCGGAGTGACTTCAACTCGCTCCCAAACAGCAGACGCCCGGGATCTTGGCGATAGACCAAGGGTTTCTCCCCCAAACGATCGCGTCCCAGCACCAGTCGGCGACGGCGGGAATCCCAGATGGCGATGGCGAACATGCCATTGAGATGATCGAAGACATTCAGACCTTCGTCCTCATACAAATGGACGATCGTCTCACTGTCACTCCGAGTGCGAAATCGGTGTCCCGCTCCCTCCAAGCGGCGACGGAGCGCGGGAAAATTGTAGATCTCGCCGTTAAATACCAGCCAGACCGACCCATCCTCGTTGCTCAGCGGCTGGTGCCCCCCCTCCAAATCGATAATCGAGAGTCGGCGGAATCCCAGGGCAACCCCCGGCATCGTTCCTTCCCCGAGTCGCTCCAAGCGAACCTCCTGACGCCAAGCCCCCTCATCGTCGGGACCACGATGCCGGATGGCGCTGGTCATGCGGCCGAGCGTCCGGGTGTCGATAGCCTGCTCGGGACGCGACCATACCCCGCCCGTTATTCCACACATGCGAACCTCCAGCGAGCAAGTTCCCGGGTGGACCAACACGTGGAGACGAAAAGACGCCCGGCGGCACGAGGAGAGGAGGAAGGACTATACGACATGGCTCGGCAATCGCTGGGCTTGGAGCGTCTGGCGATAGAGGTCGGAATAACGCTCGACCATCCGCTCGACCGAGAATTGAGACGCCATCCGATCACGGGCCGCGGTGGCGATTTTTCGAGCGAGCGGTTGATCGTCGAGCAGCGTGTTGGTCCAGCGAGCGAAACCGGCTCGGTCCCCGACCGCCACCAAAAACCCGCTGACCCCTTGCTCGATCAAGTCTTGATTCCCCGGGATGTTGGTGGCAATCACCGGAATCCCCGTCGCCATCGCTTCCATCAGGGAATTGGAT
>JBJHCD010000665.1:0-4037 GCA_050485845.1 Pirellulaceae bacterium
CGTCGACCCGCCCTTCCTTTGCCGACCTGTATCATGCGTCGGCGGATATGTTTGAGCCGCATCAGGAGATGGTCCGGCTGGTCCGCGACCTGAGCCACCAGGAAATTCCGCTGGGAATTCTCTCCAATACGTGCGAGTCCCATTGGACCTATTGCTTGACGAGATACGCTTGGCTCTCGGAGCACTTCCGAGTCCACGCGCTGAGCTTCCGGATCCGCTCGATGAAGCCCGAGCCGACGATCTACCAGGAAGCTGCTGCCATGGCGGAGGTGTCCCCCGGGGACATCTTTTTCACGGATGACCGCGAGGAAAACGTGGCCGGGGCTCGGGAGGCCGGATTCGACGCCGTCCTGTTTCAATCCCCCTCACAGATTGAGACCGAGCTGGCTCGGCGCGGCGTCTTGCCATTGCATCATCGCCCCAACGCACCGGGGAAGGATCGCCCCAGGTACACACACCCCACACATTCTCCGTAGCCTTCCGGGCTAGCGAGGTATCGCCCCGGGTACAAGCGCCCAGAAAGAGATCTAGCCAAACGCGTCTTCCATTTGCCGCTAGAGCCACTTCGTCAAGAACCAGTAGCCCGACGAGGAACGATCGGCCGAAGCCGGCCCAAAGCCGACCTGTTCATAGATCTGTTTGGCTCGCTCGTTCCGCTCCAGAACCTCAAGCGTCACTTTGCAACATCCCCAGCGCCGAGCATTCTCCTCGACGGCCTCCAGCAGCCGATGTCCCACGCCCAGGCCACGGTGTTCGGACAGTACCGCCAGATCGTGGATATTCAGCAATGGGCGACCGGCGAAAGTGGAAAAGCCCAAAAAGCAGGTGGCGATTCCAATCGGCCAGCCTTCATGCCACGCCAGAAACACGCGAGACGTGGGAAGTGATCGCAGGCCGGGAATCAATCGCTCAAGCACTTCCTCGGGCAGCGGCCCGCCATTTCCCATGGAATCCATGGCATAGGCTGACGTCAGCGCAACGATGGCCCGCTGATGCTCGGGCAAGTCCAAGTCGGCCTCGATGATCTCCACCCGCATCGCTTTCTGACTCTTCAACAGACGTCCTCCCCCCGAACTTGAGCCGGCGTTTGGTCCCATCGAAAATCGCTGGCCCCCGCGCGAACCGTCCCGCCGTCAACCCCGTCCCGCCGTCAACCTCGGCCCGCCGTCAACCTCGGCCCGCTCGCTCCCCCGCCTGCTCGGCCACCGGACCTTCATCTCGGGATCGTTCTCTCGAACGGTCCTCCGACACCCGGTTTCCCGGTCCCGCTCGCCGACGCCCTGGAAGCGGCTGGAAAACCCAGCGGACAAATTCAGATACCCCATAAATCGCCATCAGCGGCCCCACGATCACAAACAAACCAGGCCGAACCACCAGCACGCCGACCAATAGCGTTCCAATCACAACGGTCCGTGTGGGCAACATCGAACGGAGGCTGGCCAATTGGGGATAGGCCAGCCAGACCGCAGCCACCAATAGTCCACCACGCAGCAACGAAGCCTTCAGCATCAATTCAAATTGGGACTCATCGTGCTGCGGAAGAAACATGTAGCCCGCGGAGCCGAGAAGCCCGATGGCGAAGATCCCCAGCAATCGGCGCCGCCAGATCGATTCCAGGTTTGAACTGGCTGTATTCATGACTCTCCGAATGAATCCGAAATTCAAAGGCGATCCAACAGATCCATCCAGCGAACCAGCAGTTCCCGCTCGGCACGATCCAAGCCTTGGGCCCCTTCCTCCTGGGTCACCGCGTGCACGGGGAATTTCCGCTCTCGCAAAGCTTCCAGCCCCGCTTCGACGGGAGCTTGACTCCGTGACTTCTCGGGAACCGCCGAGAAGACGGCCAGACGCTGCAGGGGATCATTGTCGGGAACGCGAAGCCGAGCGGGGAGGGCGGCCTCCACCGGCGCGATCCCGCGCACCAATTCCCGATGCGTAAAAGCCATCAGGTAGGACATGGCCCCTCCAACTTGCCGACCATGCAGGACGACCCGGCGGCGATCGACCACATACTGGTCGAACAATTGCTCCATCACTCGACGAAGAAACCCAAGCTCCGTCGGTTGCCAGCCGGTCGCATGGGCCGACTTCGGAGCCAACAAAATCAGCGACTCGGCCTCACAGTAGTCCTTCCAAGTCTCCACCAGCCGGTCAAAGTCGTATTCACCGGCCGGATGAAGCCAGACAAGGACTCCCGACGACTGATCCGGCCGATAGCTCTCGGGAATCCAGGCGAAGCAATCATTCGGCTCTTCGGGGACCTTGAGCGAAATTTTCCCCGTGGCGGGTCGCTCTCCATCCCATGGCCATTCCACTTGCCGGGCCGCCAATTCCGGCAACTGTTCCGGAATCTCCGTGGGCAACGTGGCCAGGACCACCGATTGTTCCAGCCGCTGCTCGCCCCGCAGCCAACCCACCATCACCTCGTCCTCCGGTTCATGCCGAGCCAACAGGCGTTCTACATCTTCCTGGCTCGACACCGGCTCACCATTCCAGGCGATCAGGCGATCACCCGCCTGCATCCCGGCCTGATCGGCCGGACTGCTGGGAAAGACGTGACGGATCGGCAGCCCCGGTTCGGAATCGTCATCCGGCAGGTCTTCCGGAAGAGGGAGGAACGCCATCCCGCGTTCGGGCAGCACGCCGAGAAACGGATGCTCGTACGGGAGCAGTTCCGCGACGAGAGTCGCCGTCAGCTCCAGAAGTTCTCCCTCCCGCTCGACTTGAAGCTCCAGCTGATCGCCGGCGTACATTCGTCCCAGGACATGCTTCAATTGGGCCACTCGAGAAATCGGCATTCCGGAAGCTGACACGATCTTGTCGCCCGCTTGGGCACCCGCGAGCTCTCCGGGCGACTTCACTCGGACCGCCGCGACCACCGGCTCATCCACGATCTCATTCGACCCCTCCAGTGAGATTCCCAGCAGACCCGGGTGTAGATTCTCTCCCGCCTGAAGGGTTTCGAGTCGCTCCAAGACATCGACCAGGGGAACGGCGAACCCGATCCCCGAATCGTACCATTCCGCTCCCGCTACATCCTGCTGTGCCTGGGGAGACAGGGGGACCAGTACACCGAGCACTCGGCCATGAATGTCGACCAAGGGCCCGCCGTAGTTGTTGGGAGAAATTTTGGCGTCGGTCTGAATGGCCTTCCCCCAGACTCGGTCCAAGGCACTCATCACCCCCACGGAGACATTGGGCTCCTCGGGTGAAAAAGTCCGCCCGACCGCAATCGTCCATTGCCCCACCTGCATGGAGTCCATCGGGGCGGGGACCGCCGGCGACAAGGGTTCATCAAAGTTCGCCTTCAACAGGACCAGCATCCGACTATGGTCCCGAGCAATGATCTCGGCGGCGGCACGCCGTCCATCATCCAGGGTGATCAGAATCGATGTCGGCCTTTGAATGAAGTTGAAGGCACTCGAAATAATGTGCCCTTGCTCGCTGACCACCAATCCCGTGGTCGGACCGACACCGACCACTCGGCCATCCACCCGCTCCAAACCACCAAACGTTTCGATACGGACCACGCTCGGCGATACCTGACTGACCGCGGCGCGGACGGCTTGTGCCTCCAAGGCCCGAAGGTCTTGCTGGGCCAACGCCGGAGTGCTGAACAAGAGTCCCAACAGGACCAGACCGCCAAGTCGCCGCGGGAAGGCGGGTAGCTGCCGCATCGCGTGAGTTTCCTTCCGTTCAAACGGATTCTGAATGATGGCCGCCTCGTCTTGGCGAAGCCTGCGAGCCGATGGGCCCCGCCCTAGGGTTCAACGCGTAACCGGAACACCAACAAATCCTGACCACGCTGGACCGTCAATCGCACTTCGTCGATCCGGTCGACATAGCTTAGTTCATCCCGCAATGCCTGGCTGGACGAAACCAGCCGGTCGTCGACAAAAAGAATCAGATCGTCGGGTTGGAGCCCTTCTCGAGCGGCGGGGGATCCCGCTCGGATCTGATCAATAAAGGGGGGAGTCTTGGGGAGCACGTTGGGAATGAGAATAATCCCCAAGTCATTCAGCGTGATGGAATCCTCG
>JBJHCD010000666.1:0-1276 GCA_050485845.1 Pirellulaceae bacterium
CTGTAAGACCACCTGGAGCCGAGCGACATCGTAGGGGGTCAAGAGGTCGGCCGGGAGACTTTCCGCCGAGTCGGCGTCCGCTTGCTCGTCGGAGGCGTCGGACGTGTTGGAATTCTCGGACGCCTGGGACTCTTGAGCGAGTGAGATACAAGGTGAGAGGCTCAGCGGCATGACCGCGAAGACTAGGATCGCAACGGCCAGAGCGGCGGGCGAAAATGGAAAACGATTCGGACCGAGGGGAGCGCGGGATGGATCGAAAATCGATGACCGCATGGTGGTACCTCATGGAAGGATTGGATCGGCACGACGGGAGCGGATTGCCGCACGCTCCCGCGGCCCTCCATGTTGCTCCAAACCACCGGCGGGGTCAACGGACCCCGAGGCAATATCAGCTCCCGCCGCCCTCCGCTCCTCACAACACTCGGCAAATGAAACACTTCAGGTACTCGTTCTCCAAGCAGGCCACGTTGACCGGGTGGTCGGGCGATGGTCCCCGCTGCTCGAGCACCTGGATCTCTCGCCGCGATTTCTCGGCGACCCCCACCAGCATGTCGAGGAAATCTGCTCGCTGAATGCTTCCCGAACAACTGCAGGTAACCAGGATTCCATCGGGTTGCAGCAAATCCACGGCTACCCGGTTGATGCGATGGTAAGCCCGCAGGGCCTCGTTGATGTTGAAGCGGTTTCGAGTGAACTTGGGGGGATCCAGCACGACGGCATCGAATCGCTCCCCCTGCTCCCGAAATTGATCCAGGGCCTTGAACGCGTCTTGCTGGTGAAAATGGACGTTGGTGACCCCGTTCAACTCGGCATTCAGTCCCGCTCGCCGAATGGCCTGCTCACTGCCATCGATCCCCACGACTTCCCGGGCTCCTCCTCGGATCGCGGCGGTGAGACCGAAGCCCCCGCTGTAGCAGAACATGTCCAGCACTCGGCGATCGCGCATGTGCATGGCGGCTGCCAGGCGATTGTCACGCTGATCCAAGTAGAACCCGGTCTTCTGTCCCGAGACCAGGTCCACGCCGAACCGGACGCCGTTCTCCATGATCTCCACGGCCCCTTGCGGAGCATTTCCCCAGCCGGTCTGCGCCGGTACCTCCATCCCCTCGGCCTTCGCCATGCTGGGATCTCCCCGGACCAGAATACTCTCGGGTTGCAGTTCCTCCACCAGCAAGGGAAGCATGTCGTCCAGACGGACGGCGATGCCGGCCGAATTGACTTGGACGACCAGGTGGGGCCCGAAGCGGTCCACGATCAAGCCGCTGCAGGCGACCAC
>JBJHCD010000666.1:1286-4023 GCA_050485845.1 Pirellulaceae bacterium
CACTAAAGATCAACCGGCAGGCCGAGTCCGAGGTGAACTCGCCCAGGTGACGGCGCAGCCGAATGGCCCGAGTGATTCGCTCTTGCCAAAAGGGTAGCTCGAGCGTCTCGTCGGGATCCCACGAGTAGAGTCGCACGCGGATTCGACTGGCCTGGTTGTAAATTCCCCGGGCGATGAAATGGTCCTTGTCGGTGACCAGATCGACCAGGTCTCCGTCCGCGGGCCCACCCCGGACCTCATGGACCGCCGATTCCAACACCCAGGGATGCCGAGCGTAAAAGGGGCGTGCCTTCCGGGGCTTCAGTCGAACCACGGGATAGGACACCCCGGTTGAATGGGGGGGGAGTGGTTCGGGGGCCGATTTGCCTTCCGGTGAGGCACCGGCAGTTGAGGCACCGGCAGTTGAGGCACCGGCAGTCGGGTCGTTTGCAGTCGGGTCGTTGGGAATGGAGGAGTCGGACATGACCGGAGCAGCTTTCCGTGGGCGAGAGGTGATGAAGCCCCCATGGTCGCCGATTGGGACGAATTCGGGAAGTGCCCACGCGACGGCTTGCTGGCGAGCAGGCGAGTCCCTTTGGGAATGGAACGGGGAGGGAAGGGAAAGCCGAGTGTCCGGTTGCACAAGTTGTAACGGTCAATCCAGTCTTCATGAAGCTGCCGATGGCAACCGTCCGAGATGGAGAGAGGGCCCTCGCCAGAAGGCGTTGGGACCGCGTACTTATTCGGCCCCCCCAAGAGGCGAGTGACAAGATGCAGGACTCCTCCGCTCCAAGCTGCCAGACTCTCCACCGGGATGGCGGTGTCCGCCTTTGCGGCGCAGTAGCCCTCGCCCTATTCGTGCTCTTTTGTGGCCCTCCGACCATGGCGGACGAGGTGGGGCATGTGTTCAGCGCCGTGGAGCGGCACGAGGAGCCCGATGGGGAGGCCCGCGACAGCTCTTCCGCCGAGCACGCCGAGCACGCCGAGCACGCCGAGCACGCCGCGCCACCGGTTGCCGCTTCCGGTTCCCTACCCCCCTCCCCTCCCCGGCCCAATCCGGCGGCCACGGCCTACAAGGGGCTTTTCTTTCAAAACGACTTCACCTATCTGGATAGTCCCGAACACTCCCCACGGTACCTGGGAGACCATTTCAAGCGTCTCCAACTGGGACATGGCGCGGTCTTGGATCTCGGGGGTGAGTACCGGTTGCGACACCATTACGAAAGAAATCTGCGGGGGAGTAATCTGAGCGGCCTGAGTGACAACTTTCTACTCGAACGGACTCGGCTCTACATGGATCTCGACACGGGGGACTTCTTTCGCTTCTACGCCGAAGCGATCGACGCGACCAGCCATTGGGAAAACGAGACCCCCCGCTTTATCGAAGAGAATCGCTTCGACGCACTCAACCTTTTCGGCGACGCGCTCCTGGCTGACGATGGCGAAGGGCAACTCTGGGTCCGCGGCGGACGCCAGGAGTTGCTGTACGGCGACCAGCGGCTGATCTCGCCGCTGGACTGGGCGAATACTCGGCGAACATTCGATGGTCTGAAGCTCTTTTACCGTCACGATCAATGGGACATCGATGCCTTTTGGACTCGACCCATCCCCTTCTCCCAACACGTCAACAACGACCGCAACTTTGATCGTCCGAACCTCGATCAGGAATTCTTGGGAATCTATGCGGCCTACAAGGGCATCGAGGACCAGACTTGGGACTACTATTATCTTCGCTTCGCCGACTACAGCGCGAACAACTTCGATACCAATCTGTTTGGGGGACGTTGGCGGGCCAGCATGGATAACTGGCAGTTGGATGTGGAAGGTGGGTATCAGTATGGCGCGGTCGGAGACCGGTTGCAGACGGCCGGCTTCGCCACCGTCGGGCTGGGGTACCAATTCGCGGATGTCTGCTGGGAGCCGACGATTTGGGCCTATTATGACTGGGCATCCGGGGGGGCTCCGGATGGAGACAAGGTCCGGACGTTCAATCAGCTTTTCCCGCTCGTCCACAAGTACTTCGGATATGCCGATCTGGTTGCTCGGCAAAACATTCGCGATCTGAACTTTCTGCTGACCGCCAAACCGACCCCCAAGACCAATCTGCTTCTCTGGTGGCACATCTTCCAGCTCGATGACCCCCGAGATGCACTCTACAATGCCGGTGGCGCGCCGATTCGACAGGATCCCACGGGACAATCCGGTCGGGATGTCGGACAGGAACTGGACGTCACCATTCAGTATGTCTTCTCGCCGCGGATCGATCTCTTGTTCGGCTACTCCCGATTCTGGCAGGGGGATTTTGTGCGGAGAACCAATCCGGACGGGGTGAGCGGCAACGTGGACTTCGTCTATACGCAGGCCACATGGAGATTCTAGTCCGGGACTGGGTGTCGCGGCATTGGTGGGAAGGGAACGTCGGGAACGATCCTGCTTCCTTTCCATCGGCGGGGGCTTCGGGAGATACGTCTGGCGACGGCGACTTTTATCGAGAATCGCGGCCCGCTATAAAGACGGGTTGGATTCAGGGGCTGCTCGCTCGGTGCCGACCACCGACAGTAGGCAGGCCTTGAACATTCCGGCTCCTCTTTCGTGTGGCTGATTGGAGATGCATGCAATGCCTTCGCGCGCCGAGACCGAGTATCGCTATGAGAAGCTGACCTGGCCCGAGATCAACGATGCGATCGATTTGGGAAAAGTCTGCATCATTCCCTGCGGCGCGGTCGAACAGCATGGAAATGACGACCGGGCAGGCGGC
>JBJHCD010000667.1:0-4019 GCA_050485845.1 Pirellulaceae bacterium
CTTCCACTCGGGCCCATTCATGCGTTTCACTGTAGAGAAGTTCCTGGGGATCCACCGTTTGCTTCCTCAATCTTCGGGGCTAGTTCGTAGGGTAAATCATCGAGATGGAAAAAAGACCGTTCGTCCCGCGGAGTCTCGCGGACTTTCGCGAGGGAGAAAGGAGACCTCACTGCGAGTAGTCGCGACGTCGGTAGAACGGCAGTTTCGCGAGCGTGGCGGGGAGGCGCGTTCCACGAACCTCCACACTGAAATTTCGGGAGTCCTCGATCGCCGATGCCTCGACGTAAGCCATGGCGATGGGCTGCTCGAAAGTCGGAGAAAATGTACCGCTGGTGATGACTCCAATCGGCCGCTCGCCCGACTCCTCCGAAAAAACCGAGTAGCCTTCTCGGGGAACGCGGCGACCACTGAACGTCAAGCCGATGCGTCGCCGAGGGGGAGGCTTGTGGGCCAGTTGAGCGAGCGACTCGCAGCCGACAAAGTAGCGTCCCTTCAATTGAACGGCGAAAGCAAGATCGGCCTGGTACGGGTCGATCTCCTCACTCAGCTCATGCCCGTACAGCGGCATGCCGGCTTCCAGCCGCAAAGTGTCTCGGGCTCCCAGGCCCGCCAGCTTCAGCCCCCGCTCCCGCCCCGTCTCCCAGAGCTTTGTGGCCAGCTCCAAGCCCCGCTCCCGCTCGACAATCAGCTCACACCCATCCTCCCCCGTGTAGCCCGTGCGACTGACCAAGGTCGGATGGCCCAGCATTCGCGTCTCGCGGCAACTGTAATAACGGAGATGGCCGAGCACAAAGTCGTCGTCCACCAGGTCCTGAGCGATCGCGAGTGCTTCGGGACCCTGCAAGGCCAGCATGACGGTCGCTTCCGTCCGGTCGTGCCAATCGAACTTTTCTGGAGAAATACCGGCGGGCAGATCACTTCGCTGATCATCCAGCCACTGCAGAATCTTCCCACGATTTCCGGCATTGACTACCAGCAGATAGGAGTCCGGGGCCGCTTGCCGATAGACGAGAACGTCGTCCAGAATCCCACCGGCCGCATTGGTAATCAGCGAATAGCGAATTCCCCCCGCAGCCAGCTCCGTGACCCGCCGAGTCACGATGCAATCGAGAAACCGGCAGGCATCCGGCCCCTGGAATTCGATTCGCCCCATGTGCGAAATGTCGAACAGCCCGGCCTGGTTCCGAGTTGCCAAGTGTTCCTCGACGATCGAAGTGTACTGTACGGGCATCGACCAGCCCGCAAAGTCGACCATACGACCGCCCTGCTCGACATGCCAGTCGTGCAGCGGAGTGCGCGCGGAGTCGCTCATCGTCTCTTTCGTGATTCGCTTGTCAAAGGATCGAGCGGGATCCCGGCCAGGAAAGCGAACCTCCCGGTCGGGACAACCCATCGGTTTCCTCGCATTCTAACGAATCGCCATCTCGTTTCCAGCGGAAGGAGGAAGGGAAGGGCGGAAGGGGGAAGGAGGAAAGAGGAAGGATGAAGGATGAGGGGTGAGAGATGAGGGGTGAGGGGTGAAGGATGAAGGGAGGAGGGGGTTACTTGCGGCGGCGCTTGGGGTGGTTGCGTTTCGAGCCGCGTAGTTTGGATTTTGGTTTCCCGGCCCCCTTGTCCCGCTTCCCCAGCGGACGACCCTGCCGAGGAGATGGTTCATGCTGGACAATCCGCAGGTCGAGTTCTCGGCGAGCCAGATCGACATGGACCACTTCCACGGTGACTCGGTCTCCCAATCGATACTGATTGCCGGATCGATGACCCGTCAGGGCATGGATGGCGGCATCGAATCGGTAAAAGTCATCCTGGAGCGACGAGACGGCAATGAAGCCTTCCGCCGGCAGTTCGACTCCCTGAGCGAACAGGCCGAATTCCTCCACTCCCGTCAGGACGGCGGGCATCTGCATGCCGATATGGTCCTTGAGGTAGTCGAGCAGCTTGAGCTTGACCAGCTCGCGTTCGGCCGCTTCGGCTCGCTGTTCCCGATCCGAGCAGTGCTCGCCCAGCGTGCGCAGTTCACCTCGATTGCTCCGCGGCCGCTTGCCCGACTGCAGGGCTTCCAACATGCGGTGCACGTCCAGGTCGGGGTACCGGCGAATCGGAGAAGTGAAGTGGCAGTAATGGTCCCAATGCAGGGCGTAATGGCCGGATGGTTCCGGACCATACACCGCCTTTTGAAAACTGCGGAGAATCGCATAATTCACCGCGTGTTCGGTCGGCTCCCCCTTCACCGCCGCAATGATCCGCTTGATCTCGAACCGGCTCTCCATCGACTCGCAAGGTAGCCCCAGTTCGCGGATGAATTCCGTCAGCAGACGCAGCTTGCGTAATGCGGGAGCATCATGAATGCGGCGGAGAAAAAGTAGCTGCCGAGCGTGCAGCATCTCGGCCACCGCCCGATTGGCCGCCAGCATGAACTCCTCGATCACCTGATGACTGACCGTGTTCTGCATCAGCTTGGCCCCGGCGACCCGTCCATCGTCGTTCAGGACAATCTTCACCTCGGGCAGGATCAGTTCGATCGATCCGGCATCCAGCCTCCTCTGCCGCAGAACCATGGCCAGATCGCGCATGCGTAGTAGCAGGGCCGAAACGTCGGGGGCCAACCGATCGTTCCAATCCTGGGGATCCTCGAGAAAATCATCGACCTCCTCGTAACTGAATCGCCGCTTGCTGCGAATCGCCGAACGAGTGAACTCGGTGTTCACCGGAATTCCCTCCGGCGTCATCTCAATGAAAACCGAACGAGAATAGCGAACACGATCCGGCTGGAGACTCGCTAAGTGGTTCGAAATAATCTCCGGGAGCATCGGGATCACCCTGTCCGGCAAATAGACGCTCGTCGCCCGTCGCCGAGCCTCGCGATCCAGGGGGGAACCGAGTGGCACGAAGTGGGCCACGTCCGCGATATGAACGCCCAGCAGCCAGTGGCCGTTTTCGAGCTGATCGAGCGAAATGGCGTCGTCAAAGTCGCGGGCATCCGCCGGATCGATCGTGATGATCGTCAGCTCGGTAAGGTCCCGGCGATCTGGGGGAATCGATTCGTCGAATTGGGCTGCTTGTTGCCGAGCGTTCTCGAGCACCCGTTCCGGAAACTCATCCGGTAAATCGTACTCCCGCATGATCGCCAAGGTGTCGACACCCGGGGCGCCCCGCGGGCCCAGCACCTCGATCACGACTCCTTCACCCGGGTCGTAGTGCGTGGGAAAGCGAACCATCTCGATCACGACCTGGTCGCCCGGCCGGACATTTTTCGCTCCGGGGTCACCGACCGGTATCGGCTGCTGGAAAAGTCGCCCGTCGACCTGAACGAGACTGACTCCACCCCGCTCAAAGTAATTGCCGACGAATCGATGCTCCTGGCGGCGGAGTACTTCCAGAATCGTGCCGTGCACGCGTGGTTCATCCGAGTCCGATTGGCCTCGACGCTTGCCGCGCCGTTTGGAAAGCCTGATCAGGACCAAGTCGCCGCTGGCCGCGTCCAGCGATCGCTTGGCCGAAATGTAGATGTCTCGAGTTCTCCCTTGTTCGCGCGTCGCGTCTTGAGGTCGGACAAACCCGTAACCCCCCGAAGCACGGCGAAACGTTCCCACGATCTCGCCGCCCCCTCGGTCTGCCCGTCGGCCTTTCCGAGGAACTTCGAACTCCTCGCCCCGGTCCTCGTCCCGGTTCCGGCCGAAGTCGTTATCCCGGCCGAAGGCGCCGTCCTGGTCCTGGTCGTTGTCCTGTCCGAGATCGCCGTCGAAGTCGTCGTCGCGGTCCTGGTCGTTGTCCTGGTCCTCGTCATCGGTCAGGTCCGAATCGGAGACCTGTCCCTCCTCCCATTCGGCTTCGTCCCATGGTTCGTCGGATTCCGGGGAACCTTCCCACCACTTGCGACTGTCGAATTCAACTGCTTTTCCACCAGCGGAAGGGGAGTTGGGCTTGGAGGGGGCTGGCGAGTCCGGAGGAGTGTGGCGGGCGGAACGAGGCCTGTTGGTACGAGAGCGATCCGGCGCTTCGGAATCGGAACGGGTAGAGGG
>JBJHCD010000668.1:0-4010 GCA_050485845.1 Pirellulaceae bacterium
GAGCTGGTTCGGAGAATCCTGGCGGAGGATGACTTCGAGCGGATGCCGCCGCCGGAAACAAAGAATCCATTGACCGAGCGAGAGAAAGAACTCCTGATCCGTTGGATTCGGTCGGGGGCCGAGTTCCAGCGGCACTGGTCTTGGGAACCGATCCACCGTCCTCCCTTGCCCAGCGTTCGCTTGCAATCGTGGGTCCGCCAACCCCTGGATCGCTTTATCCTGGCGAAGCTCGAGGCCAAAGGGATGTCCCCTTCGGACGTGGCGGATCGCTATCGGCTGGTCCGGCGAGTCACCTTGGACTTGACCGGGCTTCCACCGACGCTGGAAGAGGTCGATCGATTCGTGGCCGACGAATCGCCCGACGCATACGAGCAACTGGTGGAACGCCTTCTCGCCTCTCCCGCCTTCGGAGAGCGAATGGCCTGGGGATGGCTCGATGCCGCTCGCTACGCGGATTCGAACGGCTATCAGGGAGACGGCGAGCGAACCATGTGGCCCTGGCGGGATTGGGTGGTTCAGGCCCTGAACGAAAATCTTCCCTTCGACCAATTCAGTATCTGGCAAGTGGCGGGAGACCTGCTGCCGGAAGCGACGTTCCAACAAAAACTGGCGACCGGCTTTCTGCGCAACCACATGATCAATGGCGAAGGGGGACGGATTGCCGAAGAGAATCGAGTTGAGTACGTCATGGACATGACGGAAACCGTGGGAACGGTCTGGCTGGGGCTCACGCTGAACTGCTGCCGCTGTCACGACCACAAATTCGACGCCCTGTCCCAAGCGGATTACTTCTCCTTCTTCGCTTTCTTCAATCAGACTCCTGTCGACGGCAGTGGTGGCAATCCCCAGACGCCTCCCGTGCTGGAAGCTCCTACCGGGGAGCAGCGAGAACGGCGGGGGGAGTTGGCCGAGTTGATTCGACGTCAAGCGGAAGTAATCCAAAAGGAAGAGGAGTCTCTCGGTAAGTTGCTGGAGACTCCCGCCGCTCGGCGCTCCCCCGACGACTTGCGAGGACTGGAGGCGTTCCTCCGTGAAAAATCGGCTGGACTGGCCGCCGAAGTACGGAAGCTACGCGAGGCCAGGGAAGAGCAGAATGCCTTGAACCGTGGCGTACCGCGAGTCATGGTCATGGAGGATCGCGAGGAAAAACGGCCGACTCATGTTCTGAAGGTGGGGCTCTACAATCAACCGGAACAAGAAGTGTCAGCTCGAGTTCCCGAAAGTCTCCCGACACTCCAGCGCCCAGCGGAAGCAACACCCAACCGTCTCGATCTGGCTGAATGGCTGTTCGATCAGCAGCAACCCCTGACGGCTCGAGTGACCGCGAACCGGTTATGGCAGGAGTTCTTCGGCATCGGGCTGGTCAAGACCAGCGAAGATTTCGGAATCCAGGGGGAACTGCCATCCCACCCGGAACTGCTCGACTGGCTCGCTCAAGAGCTGATTGATTCGGCTTGGGACGTCAAGCACTTCTGCCGCATGCTGGTGACCAGTGCCACTTATCGGCAGTCATCTCGAGTGACCGAGGAGGCGTGGGAGCTTGATCCGGAGAACCGCTGGCTGTCGCGGGCTCCCCGTTATCGCCTTCCGGCCTGGATGTTGCGAGACCAGGCCTTGGCGGTAAGTGGGCTGCTGGTGCCTCGGATGGGAGGGCCTTCCGTTCAGCCCTATCAGCCCCCGGGAGTCTGGGAGGAGGCGACGTTCGGGAGAAAATCGTACCGGCAGGATTCAGGCGATAAGCTTTACCGCCGCAGCCTCTACACCTTCTGGCGACGAATTATTGCTCCCACGAACTTCTTCGACAACGCATCTCGGCAAGTCTGCGTGGTGAATCCCTCGAGAACGAATACCCCGCTTCACGCCCTGACCACGATGAACGACATCACCTTCATTGAGGCAGGAAGACATCTGGCGGAACGCGTCTTGCAAGAAGAGGCCGGCAAAGTCGATTCCGTTCCGGATGGGGCTGTCCCGGATGGAATCGTGCTGGACGAGCCCGTCCGGGATCATGCCACGCCGAATGACGCCCGACAAGTAGCCGATAGACAAGCAGGCGATGGACACGCAGACGACAGACAAGTATCTGTCAGCAAGGAGGATGCTTCCGAGAACGATCGGGCGGAACGTCAAGTCACCCGCCTCTTCCGCCTGGTCCTGGGACGCTATCCCGAACCGGCGGAACGAGACATCCTGGCAGCCGGCCTGCGTCGCTTGGAGTGGCAGTTCGGCGAACGTCCCGAGGAGGCCGAGCGGTTTCTTTCCGTCGGCGATTCCTCCTGGAATCGGCAACTGGATCCGGTCCGTCTGGCGGCGTTGGCCGCCTGTGCCAATGGCCTGCTGAATCTGGATGAGACATTGACGAAGGAGTAACAATCCATGACGCACAATCACGATTTGGAGATGGCACGCAGCCCGTGGTTCCAGCGGATGACTCGGCGGGAAGTGATCGGACGTTCGGCGGGAGGAGTCGGCTTGGCAGCCCTGGCGGGCCTGCTCCCACAATCCGCGCAAGCCGATGCCGGTCAGTCGCCCGGTTCGCGCGCGGGAGGGCTTTCCGGCCTCCCCCATCATGAACCTCGAGCCAAACATGTCATCTATCTCTTTCAGAACGGCGGCCCCACGCACGTCGACCTGTTCGATTACAAGCCCCAGCTAGCGAAACTGCATGGCGAGCCGGTACCGGATGATTATGTCGAAGGAAAACGGTTCAGCACGATGACCGGCGCTCCCCAGGGGAAACTGCTACTGGGACCGATCGAACCATTTCACCAGCGGGGAGAGAGTGGGGCTTGGGTCAGTGATTTTCTCCCCCACACTGCCGAGATTGCCGACGAACTCTGCTTCGTGAAAAGTGTCCATTCCGAGGCGATCAATCACGCTCCCGCCATCACGTTTTTGCTCAGCGGCAGTGAAATGCCGGGACGGCCGACGCTGGGAGCCTGGTTGTCCTACGGCTTGGGAAGCGAGACCGACAACCTTCCCTCCTTCGTCGTGATGACCTCTGTCACCCAAGACACGACCTGCGGGCAGATTTTTTACGACTTCTATTGGGGCTCGGGTTTCCTCCCCTCCAAGTATCAGGGGGTCAAGTTTCGGGGGGGCGGCCAGCCCGTGTTGTATTTGGAAGATCCGGCCGGAATGAGCCGCGCGATGCGGCGAGAACTGCTGGATGACATCAATCGGCTGAATCGACTGAAGCTGGATGCCTTCGGGGATCCCGAAATCGCCACGCGAATCGATCAGTACGAAATGGCCTTCCGCATGCAGACCAGCGTTCCCGAACTGACGGATTTCTCCAATGAAAGTGCAAGCACGCTGGAGATGTACGGGCCCGACGTCACTCAACCCGGTACCTTCGCCTACAACTGCCTCATGGCGCGGCGCCTGGTGGAACGGGGGGTCCGCTCCGTGCAATTGATGCATGCCGGATGGGACCAGCATGGCAGCGTCACCACCGAACTGTACAACCAGTGTCGTGACACGGATCGAGCTTCGGCCGCTCTGGTCCGAGACCTGAAACTAAGGGGATTGCTGGATGATACCTTGGTGATTTGGGGTGGCGAATTCGGCCGAACCCCGTTCCTGCAGGGGAACTTGGATGATCGTCCCAAGTGGGGCCGAGATCATCATCCCTATGCCTTCACGGTCTGGATGGCCGGGGGGGGTGTGAAGCCAGGTTTGACTTACGGCGAATCGGACGACCTGGGCATGAGCGTCGTTGAGAATCCGGTCCACGTTCACGATTTGCAGGCCACCATCCTGCACCAGTTGGGAATCGACCATGAACGCCTGACCTACCGGTTCCAGGGTCGCAACTTCCGCCTGACCGACGTCCACGGGAAAGTGGTCCACGACATCCTCGCCTGATCTCGCGAGACTCGTGATCGGTTCGACGGCGGATTCCCGTGCTCGACGGGAAGAATCGAAGGCCTCCCCATTGAGTCATCCAGAAATGAAGCGCTGCCAACGCCCCTAGGACTCGACGGCCAACGCTTCCAGAGACTCCCGCT
>JBJHCD010000669.1:0-4007 GCA_050485845.1 Pirellulaceae bacterium
CGTCCAGGGCGAGCGTGCGTTGAGTACTCACGTGATGAACCAGCAAAGGTTGGAGAAGCGAAATCAGCCTCTTTACATCCCCGGTTCGTCACATTCAGGTCATCCAGTTCATCGCTTCAAGAGGGACAACTCGGCTTGCATGAAGTTTGCCAAGCGAGAACCTCACGGAAGCAGCTCATCACTGTCGATATTGTCCAGTTCTCCTTCGATGTCGAGACCCGAATCGGGAAGGGTTTCCTCGGCCTCCGGCCGTTCCGGCAGGTCATCCAGTTCGGGGAGGTCCGGAGTCTCGAATTCGGGCGTCTCGAAATCTGGCGTCTCCGGGGTCTCGAAGTCAGGTGTTTCCGGGGTTACGTCGGGAATGTCATCCAGCGAGGGAACCGGTGGGGCGGCATCTTCAGGAGCGGCGTCGGCGGGATCCGGAGCGAAATCGCCATCCTCCCAGGTTGCTTCCGGCGTGGTGTCATCGGTGGGATACGCATCCCCTTCAAGGGTCTGCGGAGCATCCATGGTACCATCCGGGGGCGCGTCGCAGCCGAGCGTGAACCAACCACACGACGCCAATACGGCCCAGAATCCAACTCTGTTCCCGGAAATCTACGACATTGCCAGTCTCCTTCCAGTCTGTTTTTGCACGGACTGCGTTCGATACCACTAACTTCTAACTTCACTACTTACTTCCGTTCGGATCACTCTTGATCCGAGGAACGAAAAATCGTGCCGTCAGGAGGATGGATCCCTGAAGCGGCGGCAATATTCCCTCATTCCCTCAAAAATCTTCTCGTCGGGGATTTTTCTTGGAAAATCTGGAATCCTCCGCGGGGCTTCCCGAGTTGGCCCGTACGCTTGCCGAAGATACAGGCTTTTCGGAGGTTTTCCGGCCTTGGTTCCCGGCATTTTCCCACCGCCTGCCGGGCACTCTTTCAGCACTTTTTCAACATTTCTCAGGTTTTTTTCAGTCACTTTTCAGGGCCTTTCCTGGCCAAAAATCTGGAATGTCCATCGAAAACGCTCCTCTTTTCGGGAATAATGTGGGGCTCTTGTGGGTCATTTGCTATAGAGGTGCACAGCCAAGCCAGGGACTCCAAATGAGCGAGGGGGCGCGGGTGTCCGGAAATGCGCGAGCAACGGAGACTCGGTCAGGTGATGATTCGCCTCGGTCGAGCGACTTCGGTCCTGCGCGGCCCCTTGAGGAATTCCCGAGCATGGAGCGGTTGGTCGTTGAGCATCATGAGTCGCTGTACCGCTACGCCTACCGACTTGTCGGGGACGCCCCCGACGCGGAGGACCTGGTTCAGCAGACCTTCCTGATGGCTCAGCAGCGAAGGCACCAATTGCGTGATCCTGGTCGAGTTCGGTCTTGGTTGTTTGCCGTGATGCGCAGTTTGTTCCTGAAAGACTGTCGTCGGACGACACCCGTCAATGCCTCCTCCCTGGACGCGGCTCCGGAGGAATGGATGGCCAAGTCGGAGGGTGAGCCGGATCTCGATGTGGAGCAGCTTCAGCTGGCTTTGCGGGAGATTCCCGACGAATCACGAGTGATATTGATGATGTTTTACTTCGAGCAGGCATCTTATAAGGAGATTGCCGAGCAGCTCGAGTTGAAGATGGGGACGGTGATGAGTCGTCTGGCGCGGGCGAAGGAGAAGCTGCGTGAACGATTGACTCGGCGGATGTTCAGTCCGGGTCACCAGGGAAAGTGAGGTGGAAGACGATGGATCGACGACAGATTCGCGAGCGATTGGAAGCCTGCCGGCCGGGAACGGATGACCGGAACGCGCCCGAAATGGCCGCAGCGGTTCGGGCTCTGGCCGAGGATGCGCAGTTACGAGCGACGTTCGACTGGATTGAACGACAAGATAAGCGGCTGGTGGAGGCCTTTTCGCAAGTCGAGGTCCCCCCCGGTCTTCAAGACCGCCTGCTTGCTCGCCTGGCGGAGGCGGCCGAGAAAACGGAAGCAGTTGAGAAGACGGAAATTGAGACGTCTGAAGTTGAGAAGACTGAAAACAGAGCAGACGCTCCCGATGGGCTACCCACATCGGTGAGCCCATCACCCCGGGGCGAGGAGCCGGGGCGGGACCGGGCGGTCGCCGAAAGGAGATGGACTCGAGCCACCGCAACGCATCGGCGGTGGTGGATGGGAATCGCGGCGACCGCAGCTGCCTTGCTGGTGTTAGTGGGCTGGTTCTCCATCCGGCCCCCCGCTCCGACGGTCGAGCGACTGGCGGCATTGTCGCTGGAGTGGACCGAAACGATGGACGAGCGAGAAGGAGATTGGCAGGCGTTTCGCGAGTCGGAATTTCCTGGACTTCCCTGGCGTCCCTTGCGCTGGCAAGCCATATCGGCTCATCTGGATGCCGAAGTGGTCGCTTTTGATTTTGGGGAGTCCCGAGGACGAAAGCTGGTTCTGTATCAAGTTCGAACTCGACACACCCTGCCGCTTCCCCGAATCCCCTACGAGTCGCTGTCCGTGACGGGTGCTTGGCTCAGTGGAGCTTGGCAGGAGGGAGAGCATGTCTATGTCGCGGTCACGACCGATGTGCAGCTCTTGGATGGTTTACGCCGAGCGTATCTGCCGACCTAGCTGACGAGTGCAATCCGGAGACACCCTTCGGTTTGGCCGGTTCGCTGGGGGCTTGCTCCCCCAAAGGCGTCTCCGAGGCAAACGGGTGAACCTTGCGGCCTCGGAACGGTCCCTCGGAAAGTAGCCGACTTGCTCGGCCGCCAGTGTTTTGTTGTGAGGGGGGGAGTAGCTGGCCAGTCGTGGCTCCTCCGGGACGGGCCAGAAGGAGGTCACTTTCGGATCGTCGGGATCGGATCGCACTTAGGGTGTCTTCGGATCGCACTCCTACTCGTACTCCTCGCACTTAGGGTGTCTTCGGATCGGACTCCTACTCCTACTCGTACTCCTACTCGACGGGACACGCGATCACAACGGTTCCGCCCCCCACCTCGAAAAGGGTGACTGGCGGATTCCTCCGACCTCCGCCCCCAAGAATCCACTCATTTTTTCGCGGAACCCAGGCTTCCCTTTTCGCGGAACCCAGGCTTCCCCCTGGTTTTGAGCAAATGCCTCGGACCTTGCCGCCGCCCAGCTGTCCGCTGAGAAACGCCCGTCGAGTAGCAGGCTCGCCCGCGAGCCAATGTTAGGAGTACGAGTAGGAGTAGGAGTAGGAGTACGAGTAGGAGTAGGAGTACGAGTAGGCGTACGAGGACGAGTAAGATCGGACTCAGGGTGTCTTCGGATCGGACTCCGGTTTGGCCGGTTCGCTGGGGGCGAACTCCCCCCAAAGGAGTTGCCGAGGCCGCAATACTCCCCGCTGGGCCTCGAGTGTCTGAGCACGGCCGGAAATTCCGCGGTAGCGAGCGGCCCGCGAATTCGAAGTCCCGAAGTAAACCGGGGCGTGTTGCGGCCTCGGAACGTCCCCACGGAAATAACGTTTCAGGATTCGGCCGCGGGAATCTTTCGTTCCTGGTCTGTAGCTGCTTAGTCGACTTCCGCTCACGGGGGCCTCGCCCCGTGAGCAGGGGGGGCGTGGCGCGAGGGCGGACTGTACTGACAAGTCGATTAGCCCAAACGGGGAGGGGGCCCCGGGACGTCGCTTTTTCAGAAGTCTCACGGGGCCAGACGGAGGCCACGTTAGAGTTATCGTCCACGAACAGGGCGTTCGAAGACGGCCCGAACTCAGAACGTTAGGGTGTCTTCGGACCGGAGGGATCCCCCGAAATGATCGTTGGACTCCGTTCGATCGAGGGATGTCCCGAACTCAGAACGTTAGGGTGTCTTCGGACCGGAGGGATCCCCCGAAATGATCATTGGCCGCCGTTCGATCGAGGGGTGTCCCGAACTCAGAGCGTTAGGGTGTCTTCGGATCGGAGGGATCCCCCTAAGCATTGGTGTGTCTACTCGCGATAGAGGGGTTACCTGGGTACCCGCTCTTCATTCGTTTTCCCTCCCCGTTCATGTCCCCCTGAAAGAGGCGATGGTCTTGAGGAGTGATTTGGAG
>JBJHCD010000670.1:0-4002 GCA_050485845.1 Pirellulaceae bacterium
CCTGGGGGGAAAGCTGGACTCGCTGAGCGGCCGTAAGTTCCTTCGGAGATGCACTTTAGGAAATCGAGTTCGACTTGAACGGCGATGGCTCCCTCGGATCCATCGCCGTTATACCGCGAGGCGAAGCAACTCGGCGATTCGGGCCACTGGTATTTTTGCGATTCGGAGCCTGCGAAGGACGTCGGGTTTGGGCGACCCCATACACCATCTCGTACTCGTACTCGTACTCGTACTCAGTCTCGCGGTACTCGTACTCGTACTCGTACTCAGTATCGCGGTACTCGTACTCGATCGATGCTTCCGAGCCATCCCTTCGAGTACGAGTAGGAGTACGAGTAGGAGTAGGAGTACCGTTTCACTGAGTACGAGTACGATGGGGCCGAGCAATACACGTTCGCCTAGAGTGCAGTTGGGGGGTCCACACTGGAACGGAAACTCCCAATTCGCCCGCCAATCCGTTATACTGAGGGCTCCTCTGAATGAAACTTCCTCGCTCGTTGCCCGCCGCCAGCATTCCGCCAGACCAGCGCCGGATGCTTCCTCGAATGACTAACAAGCCCCACTGATGAGTGAGCGCATGAATTCCGAGAAACCCTGTCCACCACGGCCATCGAATGGCTCGTTATCCCGGCGACCACTCGCCACTCTACCGATCGCCATTCTACGATTCACCAGGCCGCGATTCGCCCCCCTGGCCATCGCAGTCCTGATGGGTCTGCTGGGTGGCGAATCGAGTCTCCTTGGGGCCACGACGGATGGGATCGATTTTGCCCGCGATATCCGACCCATCCTCTCGAACAAGTGCTTCAAGTGTCATGGTCCGGACGAGGAAACTCGGGAAGCCGACCTCCGGCTCGATACGCACGAAGGTGCGACCATCGACTTGGGAGGATATCGAGCGATTGACTTGGAGGACCCGCAATCAAGTGAGTTGCTGCGCCGAGTTCTCTCGACGGATGACTTCGAACGAATGCCGCCGCCGGACAGCGGGTTGGATGTCAGCGACGAGGAAGCTCAACTCCTACGAAAATGGATCGAGGGGGGAGCGGTCTACGAGCCCCATTGGGCATTTCGGCCGCTGGAGCGTCCGCCGGTTCCTGCGATTTCCACTATCGAGTCCTCTACCACTTCCTCCACCGCTTCCTCCATCACGGCCCCGCTCGATTGGGTCCAGCACCCCATCGATCACTTCATTCTCAAGGGCTTGCAGCGGTTCGGCTTGAGTCCTTCGCCGGAAGCGGATCGGGCGACGTTGATTCGCCGAGTGCACCTGGATCTGTTGGGCCTGCCGCCGTCACCGGCACAAGTGGCGGAATTCCTCGCGGACTCGATGCCGGACGCCTACGCTCGGATGGTCGACCGGGCGCTCGCCAGCCCGCACTACGGCGAACGTTGGGGACGTCACTGGCTCGACCAGGCTCGGTACGCCGACTCCCATGGCTACACGATCGACTCCGATCGATCGATGTGGCCTTACCGCGACTGGGTCATTTCCGCCTTGAATCGCGACCTACCTTTCGACCAGTTCACGATCGAGCAACTCGCCGGCGACCTGCTCCCGCAACCGACCCAGGAGCAACTCGTCGCCACCGGATTTCACCGCAACACGCTGATCAACCAAGAAGGGGGAACGGACCGCGAGCAGTTTCGAAACGAGGCCGTGGTGGACCGAACGAACACCACCGGCGCGGTGTGGCTCGGATTGACCGTCGGTTGTGCTCAATGCCACACCCATAAGTTCGATCCATTGACTCATCACGAGTACTACCAGCTGTTTGCCTTTTTCAACAGCGGGCAGGACGTCAACAGCGTGGCCCCCACCCTCCGCGTCGCGGATGCCGAGCAGCAGGAGCGGCTGGCCGAGTTCGATCGAGAACTGCGGGTGGCCCGGAGCGCGCTAGCCGAGTATGACAAAGAGACCAATGAGAAACTGGCCGAGGAGGAGCGGAAACGGGAGCAACCGGTGGAATGGACCGTCGCCCGAGATGCCGAGGCGTCCACCGAATCGGGAGCCGAAATCGAACAACTCGGCGATGGCTCCTTCCTGATTCGTGGCGAAAACTCGACCTCCGACACCTACAGACTGACGTTTGCCGCCCCCCGATCTCGGATCACGGCCGTCCGCTTGGAAGTTCTGACTCACCCCAGTCTGCCGCATGGAGGTCCGGGGCGAGCGAGCAACGGGAACTTCGTGTTGACTCATGTGGAACTGCAATCCGGTGACCAGTCTGCCGATTGGCTGCACGCATCGGCGGACCACTCTCAGAAGGACTATGACGTCGTTGGGGCCATCAATGCTGATCGCCAGAAGGGCTGGGCCATCAATGTTCCCTCGGGCGTTTTGAATGCCGATCGAACCGCCACCTTTGTTAGTGACGCGTTGCCGACACCTGAAGCCCAACCGGTGACGTTCCGGCTGCATTTCGGCCCCCACGCCCAACCCTACAACCTGGGCCGATTCCGCGTCTCCGTAACCGACGCCCCTCATGCCGATCTCGAACTCCCCGATCCGCGACGAGAAGAATTGGCCGCCGAGTTGCAGCGAGTCGAGGCGGCCCGGCAAAAGTTCGCCGCCGCGATCCCCGAAACGATGGTGATGCGCGAGTTGGACCAACCACGGGAGACCCATGTGCTGATTCGAGGGGACTTCCTTCGTCGAGGGGACCAAGTTCAACCTGGTACTCCCGCCTTCCTCCCCTCTCTATCGCCCGAGTCGGATTCCGATTCCACGGACGCTCGCACGCGGCTCGATCTCGCTCGCTGGCTGGTCAGTGACACCAATCCCCTCACGCCTCGAGTCGCCGTGAACCGAGTCTGGATGCGGTTCTTCGGACAGGGACTTGTCGAGACGGAAAACGATTTCGGGCTCCAAGGTACTCTACCCACTCATCCCGAACTGCTGGACTGGCTAGCGGCCGAGTTTCGTGACCGAGGTTGGTCACTCAAGCAATTGCAGCGCGAGATTTTGTTGTCGGCAACTTATCGCCAGTCATCCGGTTTCCGAGAGGATCTGGTCTACAATGACCCGCTCAACAAATGTCTAGGGCTAAAGCAACGACTCCGATTGGAGGCCGAGGTGATTCGTGATTCGGCGCTCACCGCCAGTGGCCTGCTGGATGGAGCGATCGGAGGTCCCAGCGTCTATCCACCACAACCAGAGGGAGTCTACGCTTTCACGCAAAGCCAGCGTCGGTGGCCCACCAGCGTCGGCGGCGACCGCTTCCGCCGCGGCATGTACATCTTCTTCATGCGCAGTGCCCCCTATCCGATGCTGACGACCTTCGACGTCCCTCGGTTCAACACCACCTGCACGGCTCGAGTTCGCTCCAACACTCCCCTGCAGTCGCTGACCCTGGCCAATGACGAGGCGGTTCTGGAGATGGCGCGAGCCCTCGGCGATCGCCTGGCCCGACTGGCCGCCACCGATCGAGAGAAAATCGATCACGCCGTCTGGACCACACTCGGCCGTCCCGCCACTTCGTTTGAACTGGAGCGACTCGAGCAGTATCTTGAGCAGCAGCGAGCAAGTTTCACGGCGGTACCGGAAGATGCCTCGAAAGTTGTCGGAGACTTGTCCGCAACGGGAGCAACCGTGCAACCAGACTCCCCATCGCCAGCCGACTCCCAGGAAAAGTCCGACAGCGAAACAACGGAGGGTGAGACAGCTGAGGGCGAGATTACGGACGGCAAAGTAAACGACGAAGCCAACGCCGATGAGTCCGCGGTCCGTGAAGCCGAGAATTCTGAAGCTGTTGAGCAATGGATCATCGATGCCGCCGCCTGGACCACCGTGGCACGGGTACTTTTCAATCTGGACGAGTTCATTATTCGCGAGTAATCCATGCACGAAACGACCAACATGAACGACGAGTCGCTCCTTCGCCAGATCACCCGCCGACACTTCTTCCAGAACTGCGGAGTTGGTGTCGGCTCCATGGCGCTCGGCTCATTGTTAATGAACGAGGTGGCGGGCAACCGGGCAATTGCCGCGACTGCTTCCCG
>JBJHCD010000671.1:0-608 GCA_050485845.1 Pirellulaceae bacterium
GGCTACTTCGGACCGATCGTGGTTAGAAACTCTAGAACTCTGTCCTCCCACATCCGGAGAGTGTCTTACGGTACCGCTGCCGCTGATGCAACGGTGGTTAAAAGGAATGTCCACGGGCGACGAAGGAGGCGATGTTCTTGGCGAACGAAGCGAGGAAGAGAGGGACTCCCGAGAGAGTCAGGAATTTGAGCGTAAGGTTCTCGTTTGGCGAGGAAGGCGTAGAGCAGGCAAGAGAGACCGCAGTTTTTGTGCGGATAGCCGCACGGCAGATGATGTTCTTCCTGGGGACACCGTGGTGATTCCCGTGGAATTCGGCGGATGGAGCGTGTTGGGATATGTCCCGAACGCCCCTTCAGAACCGGAATTGCCAGCCGATCGACTGTGTGAATTGGCAATGCAGGTAGAGCCTGCGGATGAAGATTCGCCGAATGCGGAACTTCAGATTGCTCGTGACTTGGCCAGTATGGACATTGCCGATCAATCGTTTTTGCAGAGTCGAGCACGAACGATGTTGCGAATTCACAAGAAGTTGCCAGTGGAACCAGAACTCGCGGAACTTCGTCGGAAAATGCTCGAAAGGTCACGTAACAACGAACGGGCTATAGGCC
>JBJHCD010000671.1:618-3989 GCA_050485845.1 Pirellulaceae bacterium
CTATAGGCCCTGCCGATGGGCGAGAGTTGGTTGACGAGGCGCTTGAAGCGAATCCCGGCGTTTCGGCAGATTCGCGTCTGATGGCACTAAAGGAATCCAAAAGAGGTTCCATGTCTCGATATCCCGATGGGATTGTCTGGATTACAGATCGGCCGGCCGGGCGTTATATTGACCAGCTCCCCCTTCCTTCATTTGGGGATAATGAAGACCACTTAAGTCTTTCCGCAAAAGTATCGCTCAAACAGCATCTATTGGATGTCTATGCAAAGACCCATGACTTCACTCTACAACTCGGTTTGCCCGAATTCCTCACTTCCACGCTGACTCTCGCCGCTCGTCTTCATGATTTAGGGAAAGCAGAACCTCGCTTCCAGGCAAAACTTTTCGGCGTTCCCTTAAGTGTCGCGTACATGCAGCGGGAGTTATTGGCAAAATCGGAAACCGGTAGCAATGGAAATCCGGGTGATTTGCCAAAGAATTTTCGACACGAAATGCTCTCGCTCGCCTTGGTCGATCACATCGACCTTGCTAACGAAGTATTCGACGAAGACCTATTGAAGCACCAAATTGCATCCCACCACGGGCATGCCCGGCCGTTCGCCCCGGTTAGCATCGATGACTCCCCTGCTAATGTGAATCTTGCCAGCTTGGGCCTCGGGACGATTTCGGCTGCAGAGCGAAGGTCTTGGCCGCCGGCTCACCGCCTAGACTCGGGAGTCCCAGAGCGTTTTTGGAAAATGACTCGCAAATATGGCTGGTGGGGCTTGGCTTACCTAGAATCGATAATGCGACTAGCCGATTGGGATGCAAGTGCCACGATTGGATGTGGAGCTGGAACGCTCAATTTGAAGGTTCGGGAATCGCGACCGAACCTGACAAGCGAGGCATCCAGATACTCATTGCCACTCAGTGGGATTGATGGCAGCAATCCACTTGGATTCTTGGCAGCTTTGGGGGCATTTCTCGTTGTGTCCACTTATCACGACGATGATATTACGCTGCATTGGGAGCGGTTGCGGGGGGCATGGCGCCCTGTTCTAAAGAAGTTCACAATCGAAAACGGCGAAGATCAATTACTTGATCTGTTAGTCGAGTCCCTACGATGCTCTGACGCAGAGCATCCGGCATTACGACTGGCTGAAAGTGTAGATTCTAACGGAGCACGGAATGTTTTCCGCCAGGCTTGCGCTAACGCTAGTAAGGAAAACCGAAAGGATGCCGATTGGCTTAGTTGCAATGGCTCAGACATAGTGAATGCGGATGTTATATCTCAACTTCAAACGACTCGCCGTGACTATCACGCGATAAACGTTAGAGGTTTGCTGAGTAACACAACCCGAGATCACTTGAGACGGTCACTGTTCCATCCATGGGATTATTCGGACCCAATTGCTGGTGTGTCCCTTCATTTGGAGCCTCGCGAGGATCGGCGGCATGCTTACCAATGGCACATGCCCAGTGGTGATCCAACCCGAAAGTCATCCGGTGGAATGATTGGTGCAAACCGGCTTGCATTGGAGGCTTGGCCCCTGTTTCAGTCACTTCCTGCAGGCGATAAAGTGACAACGGTCGGATTTCTGGGCACTCGGGCCAGCAATACACGATTCTTTTGGCCAATTTGGGATCGTCCAATTTCGCTATCGGTCCTACTCTCACTTCTAGGGTATCGAGGCCTGAAGCTCCAGGCAGAGGACCCTGGGAACTTAAAGGAGATTGGCATAAGAGTGATCTACTGTTGTAGTCGTATTTTGGTCGGAAAGACTCCGAACTTAACCTCGCCAATTGCCGTATTGGCGTGACAGCTCGCCGATATTGACGCTCAGGCCTCTTGTTGCACAAGCATATAGTTGGTGGGTCCGGTTGTGTGCCGAATTTCCTGTGACTCTGGAATTGTTGGGCCGCACGGGCTGTCAAAATGCCCTCAAACGCACTGGCTCTGTACTCACGCGATCCTCGGTTCAATCCAATGCAGCGACCGTACCACCAGCACGCCAAAGCTCGGTCGATCGTGCACAATCAGAAAGGGTGGTCGGCGGTCTGGCAAGTGACCTCATGTATGCGTTCTGAACGGAGACGTTACGTTCAATCCTCATGGAGGCCTTGTGCGAGGGGTGAGTCCGACGGATCTTTACTTTAAAGTAGGATATCGACTCGGTTGTCGCAAGATAATGAATCATCGATTCGATCGCATGCGGTACTGAGTCAAGTGATCGATGGAGTCCGACACGTTTGTCGGCAAGTCATCAACTGCGGGTGCCGATTGCGGGGACGCTCGCCGCGCTGCGTGAACGCCAGAGGGGGTTTCTGATGCGGATGGGAGAATTTGGGTTCGTGCCGGTCGAACCACTCACGGCGTACCAAAAGACCGGGTACCGATCGGATCGGGAACCAGTCGCTCCGCCTTTCGCGGTCTTCGAACTGCAGCGCGAGGATGGTTCGCTCTTTCCATACCCCCAGCGAAAACTGATCCACTTGGCCGGAATGGCGCGGCATGTGGCGATCGCCGCCGCACAAAAAACAACTCCACCCGACGCTCCGCCCCATTGGGCCGAACAGTTCGTGGCAGGACATGTCACCTCAAACGCCGAACAACACCGCCAAGTCTCCTACCTGCCCCTGCCGACCATCGGTCATCGATTCGGCGATCAGCTCGTGCGACGTCTGCTCCTCACCGCACCCCAGGGAGATGAGCGGTGGCTGCAATTCCTCGCCGACCAAATGCAAGGCGAACGATTGCGCCCCGAACACGGAAATGAATTCACCGAGGAAGATGCTCCCCGATTGGTCCGAATCGCCGGCGATAACGTCACCCAAAATTACACTCGACCCAGCTCCTCATGGCATAGCGTCACTCCCGTCATTCTCCCCGGACACGACGACCATAAACCCGCCAAAACTCGGCGATTGATCGAACGAGCACTCGCGATGTCCGGGATCACGGAACCGTGTCAGTACGAGTGGGGCAGCGTGTCTCGGTTCCGCAAGTCGTTCTCCGCCCATAAACGAGATCGCTCGGGACGACCAGCCGGTTACCTGCGCCCCGATCACCTCCTCTCCCAAACCGCCGTGCACCTCTCAATTCACTTTCAAGATGATGTCGAATATCCCGGGCCGATCGCCATCGGGGCGGGGCGGCATTGCGGATTCGGACTCATGGCCCACGGAGACCGGCAAGCGAGTGTGCCCTAGCTGGACAGCGCCAGGTTGGGCGATGCCCAGAACTGTAAGCCGTGTGGTTTCAGTGGTTTATTAGCCTTGACGCCAACGTCAAAAAAATGGGTGGGGGAATTGTTTTGCCGACTCGAGAGAGTCGGCGGACTCTCCGTTCAGGAGAACGGAGCCACGTGGCTCGACTCTCCCCGAGTCGAGAG
>JBJHCD010000672.1:0-3985 GCA_050485845.1 Pirellulaceae bacterium
TTTCGTCCTGGGGAGGTGATTCCCGCGTTGTTGACCAGGAGGTCGAGGCGTCCGAAGGTCTGCAAGGCGGATTGGACGAGACGCCGACGGTCGGCGGCCAGGGCGACGTCGGCTTGAATGGCTATCGCTTCACCGCCAGCCTGCCGGATGCCATCGACCACTTCCTCGGCTGCCGGAGCACTCGAGGCATAATTCACGACGACGGCGAAGCCGTCGGCCGCCAACCGCTGGGCAATCGCTCGGCCTATACCCCGCGACGAACCTGTTACGACGGCTACTTGCCGGTCACTCATTTCGATCCCTTAACGTTCGCTTGCCGTACTCGAGCCGATGATGTGCCGATCAAATGTCGAGCCTGGGCCGATCATGTGCCGTGGGGGCACTGCTTGAAGCCGTGTCTCTTTGGAGCCGTCGCTGTTGTGGGCTCGTCACTGTTTTCGGATGACACTGTTTTCGGATGACGCTGTTTTCGGATGACGCTGTCATGGCCCGTTCCGGCAACGGCCCGGCAGCGAGACCCCGCTGGGTTCCCGTCACCTGCTGACACGTTACGGCTCGAGAAAGAGATTGTCAACGCGGGGGATTCCCCGGCAGCAGGGTGCTGGTCCCAACGAAAAAAGGCGGATGCGTTGTCGTGATTGGCAACGCATCCGCCTGGTTGTTCCCTGGCGCCGGAGCGGCACAAGTCCGCTCCGGCGCTCAGTCAGAATTCCACCGTGAAGCACTTACCGATGCGGTTGACCCAGAAACCGCGTACTCAGCAAGCGTATCGCTTCAACCCAGGAGGGAGGGCAGCATCGGATTCCCGCAAACCCGAAACTAACGGTGGAACTCGAGGTTTCTCCTGTGTGATTCGTGTTGGGACTCTTGACGTGGCTCTTGACGTGATTTGTCGGTCGCATTCGCCGCCAAGTTGGAACCGAAGCACTCGTGGGCCGAGTGCCGATTCGTCAAACCGTGGCAAGCGGTTCGAAATGTCTCATGGTCCAATCCCAACAGGTGATTGATGACATAGGCCGCGGCGAGGTCGTCCGCAGGCAGTTCGGGGTTCACGGGCAGTACCACCCGCTCTTGTTTGGACGCCGGTCTCGCAAGACTGACTTCCGAATTGGTTACTCGGATCTTCCAGTCACAGTTGTCTGTCACGCCGATACGGACCAGGCGAACTGCTTCGGCCGCATACTGGTCAAGTTCCAATTCCCGCGGAGCATGGACAAGGACCGCGGTTCCTCCCGTGGGGAGTGCGGCCAACCAAGGTTGAATTCGGCGGGCCGCCTCACTTGCGTCGTTGCAAGATGAGCAGTTAATAACGGCAAGGTGAGGAGAGCACAAGTCCGATATTGAGTTTCCCTCATGTTTTTTTTCTGAGTTCACGGAGACGACGTGAAATACTTGATTGGCCGGACGATGCAAGAGGTGAATTGCCAATTCTTCAGGCGTCTGGAGCATGGAAGATGGCAATAAATCGTCATTGTATTTATTGCTGGTCCCGGAGTTCGCGGGCGAGCAGCCGGTTGCGGTGGAACCTTCCTCCAGTCGGAATGTGTTTATGTGACATATATGTGCCACGAGTCCGGGTAGTAGACTTTGTGGTCGGCAGCAGAGTGCCAAGATGCGGTCACGGTATCGGCGTCGAGCCCAGCAGCCGACATCCCGCAGCGCGCGGCGGCTATCGGGGACGTGAACGACGAACGAGCCGGCCCAAGGTTCCGTTGCCGGTTCGGGGGTCACCACGCCGACGGCCCCTCGAGCGAATGCTTCGCAGGCATTCGCCACCTGCTGCGACCGAGATTCGGCCAAGTCCCAGTAGACATCACCCGGCCTGATGGCTTGATTGGTGGTGACCACGCGACGGATCGGCTCCCAGGGCCCACCGATCGGTGGGAGGGTTCCGAGTCGCAGGGTACCTCCGGTGATGTCGGCCAGATCGCCGCTGCAAAGTCCGTCCATGACTCTCCTCTATCGAATGGGAAGAATGACCGGTTCGCACTCGTCATCCGTCGAGGTCCCCGAGATCCAGTTCCAGTTCGGATCATCAAGGTGATAGAGTTCATTCTGAATCGTCTCACGCTCATCCCAGGAAATGACTTGATTCCCCAGATCTTGCTGGGGCATCTCTCCTTTGCCCGCGACCAAGACGACATCGTCCGGTCCGGCCTCGCGGAGGGCCCAAGCGATCGCTCGGCGACGATCCGGAATCATTCGGTCACGAGCGACGTGACGATAGCCGTCCAGAACATCATGGGCGATTTGCAGGAAAGGTTCGCTGCCGGGATTGTTGGCTGTCACGACACCGACATCAGCCAGTTGCTCGACCGCTCGACCAAACAGAGGTCGTTCGTCGGTCGGTCGCATCCCGTCGGGGCCGTAAACGCAAATGAGTCTCCCCTTGGTCACCCCGCGAAGCATGCGGAGGGTGCTCGAGAGTCGATCGGGCGAGTCTGAACCATCGACATAGACCCCAAAAGGCTGGCCGCATTCCATCCGTTCCCAACGCCCTGGTAGCGACTCCACCGCTTCCAGTCCCCGGACGACTCGGTCCAGCGGAACGCCCAGCGACAGGGCGACGGCCGCGGCGGCCAGGCAGTTCGAAAGATGAGCCTCTCCAATGATTCGTGTCCGGACCGCGGCGGAATGCTGGCGGACGTTCAAGAGAAAAATCTGCTCGCTCTTGTGACGTTCCACCACCATGGCCGAGATATCCGCTTCCGGATTCAGGCCGAAGGTCACTACCCGCCGGCGAAGGTCCTGAATGAACTTGGATGTCGCCGGATCGTCCAGGTTCACCACGACCGTGCCATCCGGGTCGAGTTCTCGCAGGAGACGCAGTTTGGCTTGGCGGTAGTTGCGCACATTGCCATGCCAATTGATATGTTCTCGGCGGATATTGGTAATGACCGCCGTGTCCCAGGCAATCCCCGACGGGCGGCGCTCGGCCAAGGATTGACTGGAAAGTTCCAGGACCGCGGCGTCACAGCCTTGCACCACCATCTCGCTCAACTGCCGGGCCAATTCCGGAGACGATGCACGGGCGAAGTCGCCAAGCTGGAAGTGAGCCGAGTCGCTCCAGCCCAGGCTGTGGGAGGTGCCAGGTTGATGACCGGCCGCCTTGAGGATCGAGGCGAGCAGGAGGGTGACCGAGGTCTTGCCGTGGGAACCGGTCACTCCGATCGTATGCAAATGTCGCGTCGGTTGACCGGCGATCTGCTGGCAAAGCCGGCCGTAAGCTTCCCGAGTATCTTCCACGACGTACTGCGGGATGGCAACGGCGAGAGGCCGTTCCACCACGGCCGCGACAGCCCCCTGCTGGACGGCACGATCCAGGTCGTCGTGACCGTCGCCATCCGCATGGATCAGGGCGACGTAAACGTCACCCGGTCGAACCTGTCCGGCATCGCTGCAGCAGGAACGAAGGATAATGTCGGGTCCTCCCCACCGACGGGCCGTGGGGAGCACCGAGGACAATCGAACGACTCCATTCTGGATCGCGTGGATCATGACCGCGGCCTCCATGCCTCGGGATCGTATCTTCGTCTTGTCGTGGCTTTCGCCAGACGACTCGATTATCCCACCTTCACGCCAATTCTCCTCTGCACTCCCCCCTACAGGGATCGAACGGTATCGGCAGCCATCCGAATCCATTTCGGGAGGTTGCCGGCGTCGCCGCGACTCAAGAGTCGCGAGATAGGGGGAACGGGAAAGTAAGAGAATGGAAGGAAAATGGGTCCCATCCGGCGGCTCCTGCCTTTCCGAGTGGGTCGGGGGTTCCAAGGTCGTCTGACGGGGCGAAATTGTCGGGATTTGGTGGTTAGTGTCAAGGCGACTTTTGACGACTGAGCGAGATCGAACAGACCAACTCGTTGAATTCGGAAACCGAAACAGGTGTCTCCCCACCGCCATGGTTTGGCGCAGAGCTTTTCGTGGTCGAGCTTCAACCTGGAGAAAACTGCCGGTAGGAGTCCCATTGGGGCTCATTGATCGCCAT
>JBJHCD010000673.1:0-3983 GCA_050485845.1 Pirellulaceae bacterium
TCACCTTCGTTGGTGGCGGGGGCGGATCACGTCGGTGGCCAAACCGGTCATTTCCAGGACGCGAATTACGGCATACATCAAATCGATTTCCCACCAGCGATGCCAGTTGGAAGCGCTGGATGGATCGACGTGGTGGTTGTTGTGCCACCCTTCGCCACTGGTCAGAAACGCCACCAGCCAGTTATTGCGACTGTTCTCGCCCGTTTCATGATTGCGGTAGCCGAACAGATGGGAGAGGGAGTTCACCGACCAGGTGATGTGCCACACACAAACCGTCCGCAGCACGACTCCCCACACCAGCCAACTGAACCCCAAGTGGATACCAGCGACCGCGCTCCCCCCCAACATCCAACCGAACGCCAGACCGACCAGAAAATAGACGAACGCATGAATCGCATAGACCCAAAGAGGGGCCAGCGAGCGCTGAAGCCACATGTAGTAAGGGTCGCGCAAGACGTCGCGAGCGTATCGCTCGTAGGTGTTCAATGACCGAACTTCGCGGTTCTCCACCAGCAGCCAGCCGAGGTGGCTCCAAAAAAATCCAACTCGAGGCGTGTGGGGGTCCGGCTTCTCATCCGAGTGAATATGATGTAGCCGGTGGGTCGCCACCCAGCTTCCAGGGGCATCCTCGAGGCAACAGATCGCGACGGTCACCAGGGCCCGTTCCAACCAACGAGGGGTCTTAAAGCTGCGGTGCGTCAGCAAACGGTGGTAGGCGATGTTGATTCCCAATCCACCATAAAAATAGATCCCCGTGATCAGTAGAACGAGCCCGCTCCAACTGAAAAACCAGGGCACGAAAGCCAGCAGGGAGAGGATGTGCAACAGAACAATGGGGATGGCGTATCGCCACACGATTCGTCCCGTCACCGCGTCGGGCCGAGCCAGTGGTTGGGTAGCCGGCACCGCTGGCGGATTGGGAGGGCTCGCGCCGCTTGGCTCGATTTCCGGCACTGCGGTTCCCGATAGCCTGGTCCGTGTTGGCGAACCTTCCGTTGCTGAACCCTCGGTCGGCAATTCCTCCGTTAGCGAAGTCTCTTTGGAGATTCCCGCCGGCAGCGTTGGCAAGTCGCCGGCGGGGATTGCGAAGGAAACGTCGGAGGCTTCCCTCGTCTCGTCCCTTTTCTCACTGTGATTCGTTCCGAGCGAATCAGGGGAAACTGCCATTGCCGCCACCTCGAAATCCAGGCCCCTCGTGAGGCGAATACCGGTCGGGACGCGCAGGCTGCCAATTTCTCCCGGCACCAACCGCCGATGTGCCTCGCCCCAAAATATAGACGTCGAGTCTATCCCGCCAAGCACGACATCGAAAAGGCCAACTCCGAGCTTTTCCACTCCCTCTCACTCAGTCCGAATCGCTACAATCGCTAGACTTCTCCTGTTTTACAGCGAATTTCACCCTCATTGGACCCGCGGTTCCGCGCCCCGGTTTTCACCACGATTTTTTCTCACTTCGTCATATGGGGGCATTGGGAGGGATTTCGCCCCGGAGAAATACTGATAGGCTGAATTCTGCCGGCCTCCAGCCTCGTCCCCCCCGTAGATGCTTCGCTTTCCTCGTTCCCAGCCCGAGTATTCCCAGTCTCGAAATCCCAGTCCCGAAATCCCAGTCCCGAAATCCCAGTCCCGAAATCCCAGCCACACTTTCCGCGCTCCCATCCACGATGCTCGAGTCTCCTTCTCACTCCCGGCCGGACTCTCATTCTCCAGAACCACTCCCATCCGGTCCTGGCCGTATTCGTCCCGAATTGCTTGCTCCGGCCGGTGACGCCGACTCACTGCGGGCCGCCATCGAGAACGGCGCGGACGCGGTTTACTTCGGACTGAATCATGGTTTCAACGCTCGAGCCCGGGCGACCAATGTGCCGATCGAGTCCCTCGCGGAGACGTTTTCACTTCTGCATTCGCGGGGAGTCAAAGGTTACGTGACGCTCAACACGCTCGTTTTCCAGGACGAGCTGCCGGCTCTCGCCGAAACGGTGCGGCAGTTGGCGGGGGCGGGAGCTGACGCGGTTCTGGTCCAGGACCTGGGAGTCGCTCGGCTGATTCGAGCGATCACGCCGGATCTCCCGATCCACGCTTCGACTCAGATGACCTTGACCAGTGCCGAGAACATCCGAGTGGCGGAGCGATTGGGGATTGAGCGGGTCGTGCTGGCTCGAGAATTGTCGATCGAGGAGATTCGGAAAATTCACGCTCAGACCAGTATCCCCCTGGAGGCGTTCGTTCATGGTGCCTTGTGCGTCGCCTATTCGGGACAATGCCTCACCAGTGAGTCACTGGGAGGGCGCAGTGCCAACCGGGGCCAGTGTGCTCAGGCTTGCCGACTCCCCTACGAAGTGCTGCGGGACGGTCGGCAAGTCGACTTGGGGGACGTCAAGTATGTGCTGAGTCCTCAGGACTTGGCCGCGTACGAATTGATTCCTCGGATGATCGACGCGGGAGTAATGTCCCTGAAGATCGAGGGGCGGCTCAAGACCCCCGAATATGTCGCCAATATCACTCGTCATTATCGGCAGGCGATTGAGATGGCGATGCGGGGAGAACCGGTCCAATTCGCTCGGCCCGAAGTGGAAGAGATGGAACTTTCCTTTTCCCGCGGCTTCTCGCCAGGTTGGCTGCTGGGCTGCGATCACAAACAATTGGTGCCCGGTCTCAGCTCCGCCAAGCGGGGTGTCTTCCTGGGGGAGGTGGTTCAGTGGCGACGGGGCCGAGTTCAAGTCCGATTATCGTGTTCCATTAAGCCGGGTGATGGCGTCGTCTTCGCCGGCGATCGAATGCGGGGCGAGGAGCAGGGGGGGCGCGTGTACGAGGTCTTTGTGCGAGGAAGCCGGGTGCGGGAGCCCGTCTCCGAGGGGCTGGTCGAATTGACGTTCGCCCGCAACGCACTGGATCCTCGGCGTTTGGAGCCGGGGCAGGCCATCTGGAAAACGGATGACCCCGAACTGACGCGTCGTCTGAGACGTACTTTCTCTTCTCCCCATCCTCAGAGGAAGCTGCCACTGCAACTGGAAGTCTGGGCCCGCGTGGGGGAGCCGTTGCGAGTCAGGGGCGTGCTGTCGGCCGAGTTGCATGTTCAAGAAGTGGAAGTCCAATCCGACCAACCTCTGGAGGTCGCCCGGCGGCACGCGGCCACGAAGGATTTTCTACACGAGCAATTGAGCCGGCTGGGGCAGACTCCCTATTCGCTTGACCAACTGACCTGCCATCTCGATCCGCAGGTGATGATTCCCTTGAGCCTCCTGGGCCAGTTGCGCAAGGCCCTGATTGGACAGCTAGACGCTGTACTTCAGTCCCGCCCGAAGCGGAGAATCCGCTCGGCTGCCGAGGTGGCGACATTCCTGGCCGAACCAACGACGAGCCACCAGGAGACGTCCCAGTCGAACAATTCCCAGTCGAACAATTCCCAGTCTATCGAGTCCCAGTCCCTCGAGTCGCCACGACTCTCCGTGCTGTGCCGCACGCTCGAACAGCTTCGCCATCTGATCGATCACTATTCGCAGTTGTCCCCTTCCGCGGGCAAAGGGAGCTCGACCCCCACGGATTCCAGCACCGACGGTTCGCAAGCCCCGAAAGCCCCGAAAGCCCCAAAAATCCCGAAAACTCTGGAAACCGCGGAAATCCACGCGGTTCCCATCGCCCCGTTTTATGCCGATTTTCAGGACATCCGCGAATACCGCGAGGCAGTCCGTTTGGCCAAACAGAGCGGGGTGGAGCTGTACTTGGCGACTCCCCGCATTCAGAAGCCGGGGGAGCGGGGTATTTTTCACGCGCTTTTGCGGCATGAACCGAGCGGAATCTTGGTCAGGAATTTGGCCGGATTGGATTTCTTCACCACTCGGGGGATCCCGGTGGTCGCCGACTACTCGCTGAACGTGACCAATGAGCTGACCGCTCATTGGTTGGCCGACCAGGGGGCTCACCGCATGACGGTCTCCTACGACTTGAATCGCGATCAACTGGTGGCACTCATCCAGCAGGCC
>JBJHCD010000674.1:0-1407 GCA_050485845.1 Pirellulaceae bacterium
TTTTTTAGATTTATTCAAACCAATAAAGTCCACAAGGGGTTTATTGGGTTAATTTGCTATCATTCTAAATTATTATTAACCGCCGATCAAATTCAAAATGGTGGTCTTTCCGGAACCACTCGGCCCGACGATCGCCAGAAGCTCCCCCCGGCCGATCTGCAGAGAGACCTCGCGCAGCACGGGAACCGACACCTCTCCCATGGTGTAGGTTCGAGTGACCTTCTCCAATCGCAGCAGGGGCTCGTCCATTACCGGCGGCTCTCCTCACCCCTTCAGCGTGACATGAGGGGTGGAATCGGTTACGCTAAAGGGTCCCACTATATACCCACCCGCCAATGCTCGCCGGGCGTGGCGAGTCCCACGACACACCCCTCATCTCCGAGTACCGTTTGGAATCGATCGATTCGAATTCATGACGGGAACTTCGGCCCCGCACTTTCCCGCATGGCATCCCGACCCTCCTGTAGGTTTTCGAGTACCTTTTCGAGACAACTTCGAGACAACTTCGAGACAACTTCGAGACAACTTCGAGACTTTTTCGAGAATACTTCCAGACTATTTCGAGACTTCCTGACGCAGCTTGGGCAGGAACTGAATCTATGATGACGCACAATCGGCATCCGTTCCCAGGTCATGGAACTTCGTCCACGCCTTGGGCGTTCGCCCTCTGGATGTTTGCTTCCCCCCTCCTTGTTCTGGGAAATGATGATTCCACATCACCCCAACTGATGACCGGCCCCCCCTCGTTTCGTAACGACGTGATGGCAGTCCTCTCCAAAGGGGGGTGCAACATGGGGGCCTGTCATGGGAACCAGAATGGCAAGGGAGGCCTGCGGCTCTCCCTCCGAGGTGAAGATCCTCACTATGATTATGGGGTCCTGGTTCGGCAATACGAGGGGCGTCGAGTCAGCCGCCTGGAGCCGGCCGAGAGCCTGCTGCTCCAGAAACCGACCATGCAGCTGGCTCACGAGGGGGGGCGGCGTTTCTCCCCCGATTCACTCGAGTACGACATCCTGCTGCGTTGGATTGCGGAGGGAGCCCACGGTCCGGTCGACGATGAACCACGGCTGGAACATCTGGAAGTTGATCCCCCGGAAGTTTTTCAGGTCGGGATGGACGAACCCGTTTCCATGCGCGTCAAGGCTCGGTTTTCCGACGGGACCGAGCGGGATGTGACGGAGTTGGCGGTCTATGAGCCTTCGACGAACAACGTCGAGGTCGCATCCAATGGCCAAATCCAAGCGACCAGTTTGGGCGAGACGACACTGGTCGTCCGCTTTCTGGATCGGCAAGTACCGGTCCATCTGGCCTTTGTTCCTCCGGCGCCGGAGGAACCGATGGAAGCCGAGGCGGCGAATTTCGTGGACGTGCACCTGCAGCGGAAGCAGGAGCGACGTCATCTGCGAC
>JBJHCD010000674.1:1417-3982 GCA_050485845.1 Pirellulaceae bacterium
GAGTTATCAGGAGACTCGACCTTCGTCCGACGTCTATACCTCGACCTATTGGGCATCCTGCCGACGGCCGAGGAAGCTCGGGAATTCGTCGCGGATCCGGATCCCGACAAGCGATCTCGACTGATTGATCAGCTTCTGGTTCGACCGGAGTTTGCCGAGCACTGGGCCTTGAAATGGTCGGACCTGCTGCGGAACGAGGAAAAGGTCTTGGATGGCTATGGCGTCACCATCTTTTACCGCTGGATCCGCGATTCGATCCAGGAGAATCTTCCCTTGGACCGCTTCGCCCAGGAGATCCTGACCGCTCGAGGCAGCACGTATGACGTGGGAGCGTCCAATTTTTATCGAGCCAACCGGGACGCGACAACGCGAGGCGAAGCGGCCGCTCGGGTCTTCTTGGGCTTGAGGCTGCAGTGTGCCCAGTGTCACAACCATCCCTTTGATCGCTGGACGCAAGACGATTATTACTCCTGGACTTCCTGGTTTTCCGGCATCGACTATGAAATCATCACGAACGAGCGCCGGGATCGGTTGGACAACAACGAATTTGTGGGAGAGCAGATTGTCACCATTGCCAATGAAGGGACGGTGAAGAATCCTCGCACCAATCAACCCGCTCCTCCTCGGTTCCTCGGCGACTCGACCGATCTCGACTCGGAGCAGGATCGGCTGGAGCAACTGGCCGCATGGGTCACCTCGGCGGAGAACCCCTACTTCTCCCGCGTGATGGCCAACTGGATCTGGTACCACATGATGGGACGGGGGTTGGTGGAGCCGATCGATGATTTTCGCCTGACCAACCCTCCCACGAACCCCGAGTTGCTGGAGGCCTTGGCCGGTGAACTGGTTGCCCGCAACTTTGATCTCCGGAATCTGGTCCGAGTGATCGCGAATTCGGCGGCCTATCAGCGGTCCGCGATTCCCAACGAGACGAATCGGGAGGATGAAGGGAATTTCTCCCGCGCGATCGTGCGGCGTCTGGCGGCCGAGAAGATGGTGGACGCTCAGTCCCAAGTGCTGGATGCTCCGATCGAGTTTGCCGGATATCCTTTGGGAACTCGAGCCGGACAATTGCATGGGGTGCGACGTGAGCGGCGAGCGAGCGAGGGAGATCGCTTCCTGATGACGTTCGGCAAGCCGGAACGGCTACTGGCCTGTGACTGCGAGCGGAGCTACGAAACGACGCTCAGCCAAGCCTTCTTCTTGATCGGTGGTTCCGGTCTGCATGACCGCCTGGGGGCGGGCGAGAACCGACTGGCTCGCTGGGCCGCCGGCGACATGTCGAACGAAGCGCTGATTGACGAACTTTACTGGACCACGCTTCAGCGGCCACCTGAATCGGCCGAACAAGAAGGGGCTCTTCAGCTCTTCGCCGAGGAGCCCGATCGTTTTCTCGCTCTCCAAGACTTGGCTTGGGCCCTGATGAACTCGAAGGAATTCATCTTCAGGCATTAGTGAGCCTATTGAGCATTTTGTTTTGTGTGACCAGCGCATCAACCGATCTCTTGGGGTAGAGACTCCCCTGTCGATCGATTGGAGGGAAAAACATCATGACGCGAATTCCACATTTTGGTTGTTCGGAGAATCGCCTCCAGTTCACTCGGCGACAGATTCTTCAGGCCGGGGCTTGTGGGTTGTTCGGCTTGCGGAGTCCCGAGTTATTGCGAGCGGCCGGTCCAGTCGCCGGTCCACGTCCTCGAGCGAAATCGGTCATCTTTCTCTTCCAATGGGGTGGACCGAGTCATATCGACATGTTCGACATGAAGCCGAATGCTCCCGATGGAGTTCGGGGACCCTACCAACCCATTTCCAGCAGTGCCGATGGGATTCAAGTCTGCGAATTGCTACCGGAAGTCGCCAAGCGGATGGACAAGGTCTCGTTGATTCGGACGATGACCCATACGATGAAGAACCACAACTCGGCAGGCTACTATGCACTTTCCGGCCAGGCTCCTCCATCGGACGATCAACGGCTTCGCGACTCACTCGACCTCTTCCCCGCCTATGGCAGCGTGGTCGATCATCTGGCTCCCAACACCAACGGCATGCCGACCTTTGTCGCCTACCCGCATACGATCCGAGATGGTTCGATCACGCCGGGGCAGCACGCCAGTTTCCTGGGCAAGGCCCATGACCCCCTGTTCTTCCGGGATGATCCGAACAGTGACAAGTTCCAGCTACCCGAACTGAGTCTCCCTTCGGACTTGTCGCTACGCCGATTGGAGCGGCGGCGCGACCTGCAAAAGCTGGTCGACCAGCAAGTACGGCTACTCGAGACATCGCTGGAAGCTCAAGGTTTCGACGAGTATTACGAGCGGGCGTTGTCGATGATGACTTCCGATCGAGTGCGAAGGGCGTTCCAGATCCATGAGGAGCCCGAGGAGGTTCGCGAGAAGTATGGCCGGACGACGTATGGCCAGAGTTGTCTGCTGGCCCGGCGACTCGTCGAATCGGGTGTCAAGTTTGTGTCCGTCTATTTCTCGGATTCGATCGGGGGCCAGCGGATCGATCGCGGGGGTTGGGACACGCACGGCTTCAACGACACGCGAATGTTCGAGATTGTCG
>JBJHCD010000675.1:0-3981 GCA_050485845.1 Pirellulaceae bacterium
GCCTCGTGCACGCCACGATCCAGGGTCCGCATGGTTCCCCCGATGTGGACCACCGAAGGAATGACATTGGGACTGTAACCGGCATTGATCTGCCCAAAGGTGACCACGGCGGCTTGACGACTGTCCGTCGAGCGAGGAAGGCCGGCATAAAGCTGCTGGACAAGAAGCGTCGCCACGAATAGGGGGTCCGTGGTTTCATGAGGTCGAGCGGCATGGCCCCCTTCGCCCCGGATTTGGATCCGGATCTCGTCGCAATTGGCGGTTAGCGTCCCATGTCGCAATCCGACGCGTCCCACCTCTCGGGACGAATCGACATGGACGGCTAGAATCGCCTCGCAATCATCGACCGCTCCATGCTCGACCATTTGCCGAGCCCCAACGGCCGTCTCTTCGGCACCTTGGAAAATCGCCCGAACTCGCCATGGCATCGGCACCGCTTCCCGGCGGGCGAGATCGGCCAGTCCGGCCATGGTCGCCACCATGATCGTGGAATGAGCGTCATGACCGCAGGCATGCATCACGCCATCGTTTCGGCTACGATAATCGACCTTCTTCGCGTCCTGAATGGCCAAAGCGTCCATGTCGGCTCGCAAGGCGATTCGCGGAGCTTGATTTCCGGGGGGCGACTCGAGGTCCACGATCAATCCCAGATCCTCCGGACCGCGACGGACCGTCAAGTTTTCACTTTCCAGAACGGTTTCCAGTCGCCGAGTCGTCTCGTGTTCGCGCCCAGACAGCTCGGGATACATGTGCAGCTGTCGGCGGAGGGCGACCCATTCGGATTGACGATCCTGAATCACCCGGTCTGCCTGGGCAAGCCAACTCTCCTCACTTCGCGGTAAATCGGTCGAGTTCATGCTGTGATCTGTTCTTCCTGACGCGGTGAAATTGAACCCGGCCTCTTACTTCCAGTCTAGTTTTTTGCCGATTCAAGGCAAGATTGGTGCCCCCAGGGCGAATAGCGGGCCGTTTGTCCCCATTTCCATCGTTTGTACCACAACCTTGACGCTCTCGGTTCCGACAGCTAGGTTCGTGCGTTATCGACGGGGATGCCTGAAGGGGGGCCGGAGTCTGTCATCGTCCGAAGTCGGGCATTGTCCGAAGTCGGGCAATGTCCGAAGTCTGGCACTGTGTCGTCGTGTTATTGGATCGTCGTAACATCGGGCAATCGGGGCGTATCCGGGAGGCCCGCCGGGTATCATCGCACCGAAGCCGGAACTTTCAAACCAAGTTGGGTGGTGAGTCACATGCTGATTTATGTCGCCTTGGCCGTTGTCGGAGTCATTATCCTGGTTGCGGTCCTGATCGCCTTCTGGGGAATCGCCATTTACAACCAGCTGGTGACGCTTCGAAACCGCTACAAGAACAGTTTCTCGCAAATTGACGTCCAATTGAATCGGCGGTATGACTTGATCCCGAATCTGGTCGAAACAGCCAAGGGTTACATGGCGCATGAGAGAGAGACGCTCGAGGCGGTGATCGCCGCGAGAAATTCGGCTCATCAGGCCGAGAAGCAGGCGGCGGCCAACCCGGGAGACCCGACATCGATGAAGAATCTCGCTGCCGCGGAAGGGACCCTCGGAGGAGCACTCAGCCGCCTGATGATGGTGGTTGAATCCTATCCGGAACTGAAGGCCAATCAGAACATGATGGCCCTTCAGGAGGAGCTGACCTCCACCGAAAACAAAGTCAGCTTCGCTCGACAAGGCTATAACGACGCCGTCATGCACTACAACACGAAGCGAGAGACTTTTCCGGACAACCTGATCGCCAACACCTTCGGGTTTCTCGAGGCGCAACTGTTCGAACTGGAAAACCCGAAAGCTCGCCAGGCCCCGCAGGTCAAGTTCTAGGCTCCCGGATCTCTCCGGCCTTTGGGCTCGCCTGCGAGCCGATGGCCTTTGGCCCCGCTCCCGTTCATCCAGGGGCTCCATCTCCCCGATGGAGCCCATTGGCTTGGCCGGACGGCGAGCCACGGGGAGCAACATCAAGCATTGGGCCCATGGGGCGCGGTCCACTCCTTTGGAACTCACGGTGCTCGAGGAAGCCACGAATGGATTTCTTCGCTAGTCAGGATACAGCCCGTCGGCAGACACGTTGGCTGGTCTTCTACTTCATCCTCTCGATCACCGTGATCGTGATCGTTCTGTACTTCGTGGCCTGCCTCGCCTTTCTCGGCGCCGAAGCGCAAATGACCGACAAGATCCCCGAAGTCACCCCTCACCGATTTTGGCGTCCCGACCTGATGCTGTTCGTGACCCTGGCCACCATGGGGATCATCGGTGTCGGAAGCGCGTATAAGACCTTTGAACTCTCGGGCGGAGGCGAACAGATCGCGACTTTGCTGGGAGGGAGGCGGCTCCAGACCAACTCGTCGGATCCCGCCGAGCGCCGCCTGCTGAATATTGTCGAGGAAATGGCCCTGGCTTCGGGGATCTCCGTTCCTCCCGTGTTCGTCATGGACAACGAACGAGGCATCAATGCCTTCGCCGCCGGGTTCACTCCCAACGATGCGGTGATCGGAGTGAATCGAGGGACGATCGAGTATTTGAACCGTGACGAGCTGCAAGGAGTGGTCGCCCACGAATTCAGCCATATCTTCAATGGCGACATGCGTCTGAATCTTCGGTTGATCGGTCTGCTGCATGGAATTCTGCTGATCTCGATCATCGGATACTTTGTCATGCGGACGGCGGGGCTCATCGGGAGTGGGCAGCCGCGGTCGAGTCGAGGCGGCAAGCAGGGAGGAGGGGGAGCCCTCGCGGTCCTGCTGCTGGGACTTGCGATGTGGATCATCGGCTCCCTCGGGCTATTGTGCGCGCGGTTGATCAAGGCCGCGATTTCTCGTCAGCGGGAGTTTCTGGCGGACGCCTCCGCCGTGCAATTCACTCGCAACCCGGATGGAATCGCCGGTGCCCTCAAAAAAATCGGGGGGCTGCTCGATGGGTCGCGCGTCTCGCATCCGGAGGCCGAGACGGCCAGCCATATGTTTTTCGGAGCCGCGCGAGGAAACTCATTCGCCGGACTTCTTTCCACGCATCCCCCGCTCGTGCAACGAATTCGCCGCATCGACCCTCGGTTCGACGGCCGGTTCCCCAAGGTCGAACGGAGCCCCCAGTTCCAAGATCAGATCCAAGCCGAGAAAGAACTGTTGCTGCGAAGGGAGAAGTTCACTCCAACCACTCCGATCCAGCAAGTGATGCGTCTGAGTCCCATGCTCGCCCTGCAAAGCGTGGGAAACGTCCTGCCCGAAATGGTCCAGTACACGACGGCCCTGATTGCCGCTCTCCCCGACCCGGTTCGGGAGGCGATTCACGATCCTTTCAGCGGGCGACTCGTGGTGATGATCTGGCTGCTCGACCGCGATGAGTCGATTCGAAAGCGGCAGTTGGACATCATCCGGCGACGCGAAGGGAAGGAGTCACTGGCCGCCCTGCACGGGCTACTCTCTCCCGTCGGCGATTGCGAGGATAAAGCCAGGCTTCCCATGCTGGAGATCCTGCAAGGGACCCTGACCGCGATGTCGCACGACCAATATGCACATTTTCGGGAAACCGTGGTGGAATTGGTCCAAGCCGACAATCGGATTGTCCTCGGTGAATTCATCATGAAACGCATTCTCCTCACCCACTTGGACCGGCATTTTGGCCGTGTTCGCCCACCCACCGTCCGGTACATGTCCCTCAACGCGACCGTCGACTCGATCGCCGACCTGCTGTCGATCATGGTCCTCGCCGGAACGCGAGATCCAAATCAGCAATCGGAAGCCTACCGAGCGGGAATGGGAACTCTCGGCATGCCCACCGTGCCGATGATGAGGACCCGCGGTGAAAGCTCCATGGAACGGCTCGATGCCGCTCTCCAAAAAATCGAGGCCAGTTCACCTCAAATCAAGAAGCGGGTGCTCGCCGCGCTCTTGGCCACGGCTGCCCATGATGAAGTCCTGACCACGCGGGAAGCCGAACTGCTGCGGGCCATTGC
>JBJHCD010000676.1:0-3974 GCA_050485845.1 Pirellulaceae bacterium
GGAGGAATCAGAGCGATCCGTGGAAGGTTTCGGAGAGGAAGGCATCAATTGGACTCCAGCTCGTTTCGATCAGACTCGCGTGGAAAGGCTCGGCAGGTCCCGCTCCCGCCGACGCTTGTTTCGATGTTAGTCGTTTTAACAATTGTTGTCCAGCGAGTTACCTTGACAACTTGAATTGGGTGTTTCAAGGTGTTTCGGTCGGGAAGAGTCAGTTCTCGAAGGGGGGGGAATCGAAACCGATCGGACGGCGAGGAGCCGCTCGCTCCCAGAAAGACCTTCCATCGCTTGCCCCCCTTCCGCCCCCTAGGACGATCGTCCGACGAACCCAGAGGCTCATGCGCGCCCCACCAGGAAGGGGAGGTGTGGGAGGACATCGGCTCGTATTCGAGCTAGGAATTCGCCGTCGGCAAGTTCCCCTTACCGGTCTCTCCGGTGGGTCACTCCGGATTCCTCTCTCAGGACCTCTCGGACTTTGCTCAAGAGCGTCGCGGGAGTGAAGGGCTTCTGCAAGAAGGAGCCGGAGATTTCTTGAAGCTGTTCCTGCACGCGGACATCATCCGAGTAGCCCGACATGTAGACGATTTTGAGTTGGGGGCGTTGAGCCAGGAGTTCGTCCGCCAATTCGCGTCCGCTCATGCGGGGCATGACCATGTCGGTCAGCAGCAGATCAATGGACTCCTGAAACGCCCCGCTGATATCGATCGCCTCGGTTCCGTTCGCCGCTTCCAGGACATGGTAGCCCTGAAGCTGGAGGGCATAGCGGGCAAGTCTTCGGACCGATTCGTCGTCTTCCACCAACAGTAGGGTGGCGGTGCATTCCTGCGGTTCATCCTCCTCCGGTGGAGGCGAGTCGGTTTCGGTGGCTGGATCATGAACGGGCAAGAAAATTCGGAATTTGGTACCTCTATCAGGCTCACTCTCCACGTCGATATGCCCGCCACTCTGTTTTACGATGCCGTAAACCATGGCCAAACCGAGTCCGGTTCCCTGTCCGGGGGCCTTGGTGGTGAAGAAGGGTTCGAAGATGTGCTGAATCGTCTCGGGATTCATGCCATATCCGGTGTCGCGGATTAACAGTTCGACAAATGGGCCTTCTGGGAGGTCGCTAGGCCGGCACTGCTGATGATCGCGAGTGTGGAAGGCCCGCGTCTGGAGCAAAAGCTGTCCTCCTTCGGGCATGGCATCGCGGGCATTCACGGCGAGGTGCAGGATGACCTGTTCGATTTGCCCCGGATCAGCCAGGATATCGGGAAGTCCCTCCTCCAGCAGTGTCAGCAACTCGACATCTTCCCCCAGCAGTCGGCCGAGTATCTTCTCCATTTCGATCACGCTGGTGTTCAGGTTGATCACTCGAGGCTGCAGGATTTGCTTGCGACTGAAGGCAAGCAATTGGCGAGTCAGCACGGCGGCTCGTCGCGCGGCCTCGGAAATTCCCCGCACCAGTTCCCGGTTGCCATCCTCGTCCCTCAGTTTCTCTTCCATGAGTTCCGAGTAGCCGAGGATGATCGTCAGGATGTTGTTGAAATCATGGGCAATTCCCCCGGCGAGTCGTCCCACCGCCTCCAACTTCTGCGACTGCCGCATCTGCTCCTCCATCAGTCGCTGCTGGGTGATGTCCCGGGCGATTGTGGAGAGGTAGGCGACTTGGCCCGAGGCCGTTCGATGGGCCAGGATGACCTGCGAAATTGGGATTTCTCGTCCGTCATGTCGATGGAGCAAAGCGGTTTCGCCGTTCCACATGCCATGTTCCTTGGCATGGGGGATTCCGACATTGGTGATCAAGTTCGCGGCCCAGGAGGGATGTAACTGAGCAAATTGGCCAACCAGGCTGGTCGGATCGTCCGTCGGCAATCCGACCAGTTCTCGGCCGGAGCGATTGATGTAGAGGATCTCGCCATCCACCTCGGTCAGACCGACAAAGTCCGGCGTAGCCTCCAGAATGGCCGCCAGTCGCCGATTCGCCTCCTGGGCGTGAATCAGGTCCGTTGTGTCCACGTTCATTACCACGACCCGTTCCGCTCCCGATCCTCGAAGCGGAGTGGCCATCAAGCGGAACCAACGCTGCCGGCCATCTTCGAATCGGCAGGGATACTCCAATTCAAACGACGGGAGCGTCCCTTCCAGAACTCCCCGAATTCCCTCGACTGCGCGGCGAGCGTAGTCGTTGCCGCCGGCCGCCGCCAGCGCGCAGATCTCAAGGTAATTCCGGCCGGGGGGCTCTCCCGCCTCGAGAAAAAAGTGACAAGGTCCCGACTCTTTCCAACCTCGATTCACGCGGAGAATGTTACTCTCCTGGTCCAGTACGGCCACGCTGGCCGGGAGCGAATCCAGAATATCGGCCTGATGTTGTTCCAGGTGTCGTTGTTGTGTCAGGCTGGCGCTGAGCGAGTTTCGGGCCTGGACCGCCTCCCTGGTCAGTTGATTCTGAACCAGTACATTGCTGACGGCGGGCCCGAGACGGCTGAGCCGATCTTTCAGTAAGTAGTCGGCAGCCCCCAGTTTCATCGTGGCCACGGCCACTTCCTCGCCGATATTGCCGGAAACGACGATAAACGGAGTCGTGATTCCTTGTTCCTGAACAATCCTCAGGGCCTGGGCCGCGTTGAAGTTGGGCATCACATAATCGGCGAGAATGACGTCCCACGGTTGCTTCAACGCTTCGCGGAATTCCGCCGCATCCTGGGCCCGCGACCATTCGGGAACGAATCCCGAGTTCCGCAGTTCGCGGAGCATCAGTTGGGCGTCTTCTTCATGATCTTCCAGGATCAAGACTCGAACGGATTCTGCCATGGAAAATTCGGCGTTGCCGACCACTGTTCGGGGTTCGGGACGGATGGAAACACTCAAGTCTGGTTGCTACTACCCGTGGACACTCCGACCGACTCCGTCAGGAACCTCGAGGAGCCTGATTCAACAGCAGCCAGTAAAGCCCGAGATCGCGGACCGCATCACAAAACTGATTGAAATCGACCGGCTTCACGATGTAACTGTTGACTCCCAGCTCGTAACTGGACAGCACGTCGCGGTCCTCGCGCGAAGTTGTCAGAACGACCACGGGAATGGCTTGTGTTCGAGGGTCCGCCTTCGTTTCTCGGAGAACCTCAATGCCACTGACCCGAGGCAGTTTCAGGTCCAGCAGGATCAGTCGAGGGGCATCCTCGATCCGCCGGTCCTCAAATTTGCCTCGACAAAAAAGATAGTCGAGTGCTTCGGCGCCATCTCGAGCGACATGGATGTTGTTGGCGATGCGATGCCGACGAAATGCATGCATCGCCAACGCCACGTCGTGGGGGTTGTCTTCCACCAGCAAAATGTCCGCGACCCCGGTACACATCGCTTTCGACCCTTCCACGGGACGTCAAATGGCAACTCGTGTGACGAGCGAAGTCTCCCTACCTTGACCATTACAAGGCCTCACGCCCGACCGTAACGCGCATGCCACGAAAGTTGCGGCGTCGCCATCGTCAGTGATCCCTGCCTGCCCCGAAGTCTTGACTTTAACGTGCCGGAGGCCCCATGGCTAGACCCACGTGGGAAATCACATCCCAGCGGGGGGTTGAATGCCATCGATCGCCATGGTTGACGAACGGAGCGAATTGCTCCAATCTACCGGAGGCGAGTAAAGTCCACCCCGAGGATCTCCCCTGATGCCGATTGACCGCCCCGACCTCGAGGTGCCCCCGGTCGGGCGCTCTCGGATTCTGATTGTTGACGACGAACCGGCCGTGCGACAGCTGATCGAGTTGTGGCTGAAATCGGCCGGATACGAATGCATGCAAGCCGGAAATGTCGACTCGGCCTGCGAGATTCTCGACCGAATGGGCTTCGAATTGGTGACTTCGGATATTCGCATGCCGGGTCGTTCTGGACTGGATCTGGTCGATCACGTGCAGGCTCGATTCCCCGATACTCCCATCCTGGTGCTCACGGCCGTGGATGAAACGTCCACGGCGATCCAGGCCCTGATGCAAGGG
>JBJHCD010000677.1:0-3974 GCA_050485845.1 Pirellulaceae bacterium
TCAGAACGACGACGCGTTTCCCTACCAACCCGTGGTCGATAACCTTGTCAAGCTCGATCCGGACTTGCTGTTCTTTTCCGGAGATCAGATCTATGAAAGCCACGGCGGATTTGGAGTGATTCGTGGACCGGCCGACCCGGCGATCCTCAACTATTTGCGACAGCACGCCTTCTTGCGTCACTGGTCCAGCGACTGGCGCGGCCACCGTTTGAAGGTGCTCTGCAGTCAGACCGTCTTTGCCGGAGTCGCCACCCATCACGGAAGTTTTGACGGCTTCCTCAAGGCCGATTTGGACAGCGGTGGCCGGGCCCCAATCACCCCGAAACGAGGCCTTACGAGCACTCGAGGGCTCGATGGCTCTGCATGTCAACGGCGATCAGCACCTGGCTTCCCTGGTGCAGTATGGTATCGACCGCCACCGCGACAGCATCTGGTCGTTTTGCACCCCAGCCATCGCGGTAGGCTATCCCCGATGGTGGCGACCCGACGAAATCGGCTGGCCGCACCGCAACCGGCCCTCCCACGGCTTGCCGAATACCGGCGAGTACCAGGACGGCTTCGGGAATAAAATCTATGTCCATGCCATCGGCAATCCCGAGGTAGCCAGCCAGGAGCATCGTTATCGTCGAGCCCACGAAAAGGGCAGCGGCTTCGCGATGGTTACGATGGACACGGAGGCTCGCACCTATCATCTGGAGGCCTTCCGCTTCCTGGTGGACGCCACCGATGGCCATCCCGACAATCAGTCCCCGGCTCATTCCTCGGTTCCTCAGGTTGATGGTGACGGGATCCGATACAACAGTGCATACAGCGTCGGTACCATGACCATGGTCAGTGCGGTACCGACGAGCAAGCCGGACATGATCGTGACGGCCAGAGCAACCCCAAAAACGTCCTGCATCATCGGCATGACGCCCAGTACTGTCGTTCCAGCGGCATTCACCACGGGGTTCAAACGCGAGATAGCCGCCTCGACTACCGCGTTGTACGGCGTCATTCCCTTGCCCCAATTGGCACTGATTTCGTCCAACAGCACGACGGCGTTCTTGATCATCATGCCCGACAGGCTCATGGCACCCAATAGGGCGATGAAGCCGAATGGCGTCCGTGTCAGTAGCAGCCCGCTGGTGATACCGGTCATGACGAAGGGAATGACTCCGATGCAGATCAACATGGGGCGAAAGCCGTCAAACAGCGCGACCAAGATAAAGAGCATCACCACCAGGGCCGGCACGATGCCAGGGACCAGTGCCTCCTGCGATTCCTTGGCACTTAAGTACTCGCCGTCCCAATCAATGCGGTAGCCGGGGGGAAGCTCGATCTGGTTGAATTGATCCAAGACGGCATTCCGCAGCGTGGGCGCGGTCACATTATTGGGCGAGCACTGCACGGTGATGGCGCGGCGGCGGTCCCACCGCCAAATGATCGGATCCTCCCACGGCACCTCGATCCCGTCGATCACCTGCGAGACGGGTACGGGATTCAGGGAGAACCGGGGTGTGACCTGCAGTTCCTCCAACGAGGTCGCCGCCCGCAGGCGTTCGCCTTCGACAGTGCGCGCGATGATCGGGATCAGATCATCGTCGTGATGGCAAGTCCACCAATATCCTCCGGGGACTGAAATTCGCCGGTGGGCGCCACCCGCATCCGATGTGTCTGGAAGTCGACATGGCCCGCGTCCACCACGAGATTCTGTGACTGGAGCGTCTGCATGATCTGTGCCGGCATCATATTCAGCGTGGCCATTTGAGCACTGGAGGCCTCCAGCTAGATCCGCTTGTCTTGGACACCCCAAAAGTCGCCCCGCGCCACGCCCCGCACAACGCTAAGTTCTTTTCGCATATCCCTGACGTAGCGTTCCAGCTCCGAATAGCTGAATCCATCGCTGCTGACAGCCAGCAGAAAACCAAATACAGCGCCGAAGTCATCGCCGACGCTCGACTTGCCGGCTCCCGGCGGCAGGGCCGGCTCGATGTCCGCCACCTTCTTGCGGAGAATATCCCAGATCTGCGGCAGCCGATCCGACCAGTAGTTGCTCTTGATATCGACTTTGATGATCGAGAGGTCCGGACGCGAATTACGAATGGCCTGCAAGTCGCCGACGGTGATCGTCCGCACGGGACGAATCGGTATGGTTTCTACCAGAGGCCGCTGGCACCCGGAGAACATCATGGCCAGTCCAACGCCCGCGACAATGCTCCTGGTTCTGTACGTCATCCGTGAACCTCCATCTACTGCTGCTGGCCCTGTGGGTCTTCCAGACGCACCATCAACACTTGTTGCGTGGTGCCGTCGGCGAAATGGGCCAAGGACGGCGCCGTGTCCTGAGTCAAATTGTAGATGCCGGTTTCCATGATCGGCCGCGGCTTGCCAACCACGTTCCAGGCGGTTCGCTGTGACTCCTTGTCCACCATGCCCTCGATGGTCTGGCTGGTGTCCGTCTTCGTGTCGTGCAGTGTCCCAGCGAGGATTCCCTCCTTGGAAATCACCAACTGCAAGAAGAGCGTGGGGGCTGGACCGGAACTCTGGCCGTCACGGGTCAGGGCGAACACCCCCAGCGGCATCCACTGGCTCTCTTCCGCCGGAAGCTCGGGCGCGCTGGCGACGATATCCTCCGCCTGCATTGCATACTCCTCCTCGGTCGCGACGGCGTCGTCTCCGTAATAGACATCACCATTGTCGTAATACACGTTTTCGCCGTACGAGTAGGGAACTGGCTCGGTCCACCCGTAATCCACCCATCCCGTTACGCCGCTCCACGCTGCCCGTCGGAATGGGCGAGTGACGGCCCACGCACCCCACACGGGATGATTCGACCAGAAATCGCGAATCGGGGTGTCGTTCATGTAATCGTTGATCTCGCTCCGCCGATCGGAGCGAGCCGCCTGTCGTTGCTGCTGATTCTCGCCCCGGTCTTCAATCCGATCCGGGCGATTGCTTGCCAACAGCCGTTCCGGGGCCCCGCCAGCTCCGCGGATTCGCCACCCGGTTTGTTGCAGCACCAGCAGGATCTGGTCGCGTTCAAATTCACTCAGTGACTTCGAGGAAGATGCCATCCTTTCGGTCGCGGGGACTTCCCCTTGGAACGCATCGCCGCTGGTGAGAATCGTCGCCCGCTCGATGATATTGCTCAGTTCCCGGACGTTACCGGGCCAGTCATACTCGACTAGCTGCTGCATGAATTCATGAGGAATCTGCTGGATTGCTTTTCCCATGCGGCGCCCGAACTGCTCCACGAAGGACCAGACGAGAGGGGAATGTCTTCCTGGCGTTCCCGGAGCGGGGACAGGCGAATCGGAAAGACGTTCAGGCGGTGGTAAAGGTCAGCGCGGAATCGTCCTTCACGGATGGCCTGCTCGAGGTTTCGGTTGGTAGCCGCAATAAGTCGCACGTCCACCGTGAGCGACTACCATCCAAAGTGGCCATCATTTTGGGCCGGGTAGTGACTTGACCGTCGGTCCAGGGAGTCGCTAACAATATTTTAGTCGGGATGTTTTGCCTACTGGTAGCGGCATCCGTGTATGATCGGCTGCTCATCCCATGGCGAGATTGTCAACAAACGAAGACATGACAAGCCAGATGCCGGACCGGTTCGGGGCAGCTGCAGCCTAACGGTAGCGACGCTATCGTAGCTCGGTGCCGAGCAGCTTTTCGATCACCTTCCATTCATTCGCCGAGCCGACGAGCGTTCCGTCAGGACCGATCAGGTAGTAGGCCGGCACGGAACTTACCGCCAGTTGTCGCATTCGGCCCGAGTTCGCCCCCAGGTAGTTCTGGGCCCAGTTCAGCTCTTGCACTTCGGACATGGCCTTTGCTTGGACGGCGTTCTCGTCGACATTCAGGCCCACGACCGTTAGCGGTGAATCTGAATACTCGGCGACGGCTCCTTTGAGTTGCGGCATTGACTGGAGGCACGACAAGCACCAAGTGGCCCAAACGTGCAGCAGTACGTATTGTCCTTGCATGTCCTGCAC
>JBJHCD010000678.1:0-505 GCA_050485845.1 Pirellulaceae bacterium
ATTGGGAGAGCGGCCGACTCATCCGGAACTGCTGGATTATCTCGCGGCGCGATTCGTGGCATCGGGCTGGTCGCTGAAGCAATTGCATCGCGAGATGATGTTGTCCACGACCTATCGACTCGCCTCAACCGATCATCCGGACAATTTCGAGCGGGATCCGGATAATCGACTGTTGTGGAGAATGAATCGGCGTCGTTTGGACATTGAGTCGTGGCGTGATGCGTTGCTGAGTGTTTCGGGCAATCTGGAGCCGACGATCGGAGGTCCTTCTGTCGAACTGCATGCCGGTTCGAATCGCCGCCGCACGCATTATGCGGTGGTCAGTCGCCATGAGTTGAATTCGACTTTGCGGCTGTTCGATTTTCCCGATCCGAATTTGACGAGTGAGCGGCGGAGTTTGACGACGGTTCCGATGCAGCAGTTATTTGTTCTGAACAGCGAGTTCATGATTTCGCAGGCTCGATCGCTTGTCGCTCGGCTGAACGCGGACAGGATTGTCGAGGAT
>JBJHCD010000678.1:515-2508 GCA_050485845.1 Pirellulaceae bacterium
ATGGTGAGCGAATCGACGCACTCTACCGCTGGATTTTCGGCCGATCGGCGACCGACGATGAACGGAGCTTGGCCGAGTCGTTTTTGTCGGCGGGCGTTTCCGAGGAGGTGGCGGCCAGTGTCCGCTTGTCCGCCTGGGAGCAGTACGCGCAAGCTCTGTTGAGCACCAATGAATTTTACTTTGTGGATTGAGCGCAGGAGTCAGCGATGAACATTGAATCGGATATCCCTCTATCCCGTCGGCGTTGGCTCTCGCGAATGGGGACCGGCTTTGGAACTTTGGGTTTGGCTTCGGTGCTTGAGCAAGCTGGATGGCTGGGGGCACCGGAAGCCCAGGCCGCCAATCCCTTGGCACCACGCCAAGCTCACTTCGTGCCGCGGGCCAAACGTGTCATTTTCCTGTTCATGAACGGAGGGCCATCGCATGTCGATACCTTCGATCCCAAGCCGAGCTTGGAGAAGTATGCCGGGGAGCAACCGGAGGAGTTGACCAAGAACTATCAGCGAAGGGTGGGCAAGCTGTTTCCCTCGCCGTTCAAGTTTTCCCGTCATGGGGAGAATGGCATCGACGTCAGCGAACTCTACCCGCATGTGGCGGAGGTGATTGACGAGATCTGTGTCTTGAAGTCGATGCACACGGACATTCCGAATCACGAGCCGGGATTGTTGATGATGAACTCCGGCAACACCCAGCCAACTCGGCCCAGTCTTGGTTCCTGGCTGACCTATGGTTTGGGGACGGAGAACCAGAACCTTCCCGGCTATGTCGTGCTCTGCCCGGGCAAGCCGGTTGTTGGCCCGCAATTATGGGGGAACAGTTTTCTGCCTGGCATTTTTCAGGGGTGCCACATCAACAACAGCAAGCTCGACCCGGACAAAGTGATCGCTCATGTGCGGAACGCCTATCTTCCACCGGGGGAGCAGCGGCGGCAGGTCGATTTGATTCAAGAGCTGAATCGGATTCACCAGGTCCAGCGGGAGCAGGATCGGGAGTTGGAGGCTCGCATTGAGTCGTTGGAGATGGCGTATCGATTGCAGTTTGCCGCTCAGGAGGTTTTCGACCTCAACCAGGAATCGCGGACCACTCGAGAACTTTATGGTCCGGGGCAATTCGCGGATGCCTGCCTGTTGTCACGGCGACTGGTGGAGCGGGGTGTGCGGATGGTTCAGGTTTACTACGGATCGGGACAGCCCTGGGACGACCATGGCGACATCATGAATCATGCCAAGCATGCCAAGGCCAGCGACCAGGCGATCGCCGGTTTGATCCGGGATTTGAAGAGTCGCGGCCTGCTGGACGAGACCTTGATTGTCTGGACGGGGGAATTTGGTCGTACCCCGTGGGCCGAGGGGGCCAAGGGCCGGGACCATCACAGCCGAGGATTTACTGCCTGGTTGGCCGGCGGGGGAGTGAAGGGGGGAATCGCTTATGGCGCGACGGACGAGTTTGGGAACGTGGCGGTGGAGAATCCAATCCACATTCATGATTTGCATGCCACGATTTTGCACACCCTGGGAATCGACCACGAGCGGCTCACCTACCGCTATAGTGGCCGTGACTTCCGCTTAACCGACGTCCATGGGGAAGTGGTGCGTGACATTCTGGTCTGACACACAGATGTCTGCGAATCGAGAATCCCGAAGGTGCGAAGGTGCGACTCGCCCAGATTGCCCTGGTTCCCGTTTTCCGGTTGGCGTAAAATGCGCGCGGTGGGTGGGAAAAACGTGATCCCCATGCGTGGGGGTCGCGGTGGCTTGGCTGGGCGAAATCGAGATGACTCGAGGGGATCCTGGGAACGCCACGGCCCCCCGCGGATTCTCGGTCCTTCGTCCCCTCGGACGGTACATGGCTTATCATTCCCTGAAACGTGTTCTCAGTGAAACGAGCGTCGAGCAGAAATGTCGTCTGCTGTTCGGGGCGTCGTTGCTGTTGGTGATCGGCAGCGGATTCATCGTGGTCGATTCCATCGCCGAGAATCTGGTCAGCCGGACTC
>JBJHCD010000678.1:2518-3967 GCA_050485845.1 Pirellulaceae bacterium
GTCAACATCCGGCAACGCGGCGCCGCGTTTGCCGAAATGTCGATGTTGAAAGTTCATTTTCTGGCGTGGCTGGAACAAGAGGACAAGAAGAACGACGAGGAATCGCAGGCTCGACGGCTATTGGTCGAGGAGTTCCTGCAGGGGTTGGAAGATCACAGTTACACGGTCGAGCTGCTGGGGCTGAGCGACAATCCCAAGTTGGGGATTCGTCGTCCGGCGGTCCCTTGGGAAGAAGAGATTATCGAGCAGCTGATTGAGGAATCCAAGCAGGAGATGATGCGGCTGGCCTCGCGGGATCCCCGATCGGATGACGACCAAGGGGAAGGGAGAGAACCGCAAGTTCCCCAAGGGTTCGACTCCTTTTCCCCCACCTTTCCCTCGGAGGATCGGCCGCGAGAGAATGGAACGTCCGACACGAATGCTCGAGGGCCCACGACGCGGCCCGATGGCGATGGTGGATTCGCGGCGGATCGTGGCGGCCGAGTTGATTTTTGGTCGGCCGAGGCTCGGCGAGCCGGAGAGGGGGAACTGGCGGGACGCGAACCGATGCCGGGGCGGATTTTTCGCGACAAGCTGATTCCCGATCGGGACGAATATCACTATTTTCAACCGGTCTTCTGGGAGAAGCGGTGCATCAGCTGCCATCCCTCCATCGCTAGTTCGACGAGCCTCGCGGCGGGCGGCGATGAATTCGGCATCCACCACTATGAACCGCTCCGAGTTCTGAAGGTGGTGCTCCCCTATCAGGAAAGCCGCGAAGCGACTCACTACATCCGAGCGGTCTTGTCGGCGACCGGAATCTTGGTCTTCTTTTTCGGCATGGGGGCCCTCTATCTGATTGTCCGCTGGACCATCATTACTCCTCTCAAGCACCTTCGAGACGTCAGTGACGCCATTAGCCGAGGGAACACGGAACTGCGAGCCGAGATTCAGACCAATGACGAGTTCGAGGAGTTGGGGGAGTCGTTCAATCGAATGCTCCGCCACCTGACCGACTCCCAGACCAACCTGCGGAAGGTCAACCGCGATCTCGACGCGAAGGTCGACGAGTTGGCTCAGCTGAACATGCGGCTGTACGAAATGAACCGCGTGAAGAGCGACTTCTTGGCCAACATGAGCCACGAATTGCGGACGCCGCTGAACAGCATCATCGGCTTTTCGGAAGTCCTGCAGGGGATCGATTCACTCTCCGACAAGCAGAAGCGGTATGCCCAGAATATCCAGAAGTCGGGACGCGTGCTGTTGGAGATGATCAACGATATTTTGGATCTGGCCAAGATCGATGCCGGAAAGATGGATGTGCGCCCCACGGAGTTTTCCATTGAGGCGATCGTTCATGCTCAGTGCGACATGGTTCGCGCACTGACCGAAGAGAAGAACATCGACTTGACTTGGACGATCGAGCCGGGTGTTCCGCCAATGTACACCGATCAGTCCAAGGTCCAGCAG
>JBJHCD010000679.1:0-3966 GCA_050485845.1 Pirellulaceae bacterium
CGTCACGTCTGCGTCATCGGCTACTCCTTCCATTTCAGCGGCGGGTAACCAAGGTAATTCATTTCCGGCCAATAAGACTCGCTCGCCAAAGACGTTGATCTTCCGCCAGTTGCCCCCTACATACTGAATTCCATTCGCCTCCAGGGCCGCGGCCGTTTCAGCCGCGGTTCCCAGACGCTGATCATGGTTCCCCAAGATGGCATAGGCACCCAACCGTCCTCGCATCCGGCCAAACACCTCGGGAAACCATTCGAGACATTCGCGATTGTCCAGTATGTCCCCGGTAAAGGCGACCAGATCTCCCTGCAGATGAGTTACTTCGTCGGCCACGGATTCGTAGTAGTCTCGAAGCACGTCTCCCGTGAAATGAAAGTCGGACAGGTGAACGATCGTCAATCCTTCCAGCCCAGGGGGAAGTTGCGGCAGATGAATCCGCTTCTCGTTGATCTCTAGTTCAAGAATTTGATTGCCGGGTATCCACATGGCTCGGGCGGCCTGAGCCCGACAGAGTTTCCTTCCCGGTTTTTGCCGAGCGACCCGGACCGTCCTGCCTCGAACCGCGCGATCGTGAGCCGGATAACGCCACCGCTGCCAGAGCCAATGGGGAACAGCGTAGGCCACGACCAACAAACAGAATCGATCGTAGGGAAACAGTCCTGCCTGTCGAGCTACCTCGGTGGACGCGGCAAACGGATCCCCCAACCACAACAAGCTTCCCAGCAGCCACACCGGGAAGAGAAGAATGCCGGCAACCATCGCTCCTTCCACCCCATCGTGAAGACGCTGGGGAAGTTGCAAAGCGGTGAGCCGTCCCCAGAGCGAAAACCACAAGATGGAGTTGCCCAGCAACAGACCGATCGTCCAGAGTAACCCCATTCCCCCCCACCTTCCTTGATATCAAGCGGAAACTCGGCGGTCGCCGGCGTTGGACTTCATGCGACACGAGTCGTGGAAAGCGGGAAAAGCGACGGGGCCGAGCAGGTGGCAGCAGGATAAAGACGCGGTGTCATGACATCGCTGGACGAGGCAATGGGCCGACCGAATCATTTCGCCGAAGAGGTGGAAGCCGAGGGGTTGTTGCGGAACTCGAGAATTCTCTCGACGGTCTCCACTAACTGATCCAGTCGGAAAGGCTTGTAGAGGACTCCCTTGGGGTGCAAGCCCTCCTGCTTGGCATTCACGATGGAATGTCCAGGATCGTAGCCAAAGCCGGTCATCAGAATCATGGGAACGAAGGAAAGTACCGTCTTCAACTTGACCAGAAGCTCGTATCCGTTCATGTCCGGCAGCCGAATGTCGGCGATGATCACATCATACGGTTCGTCGGGGGTACAACTGCGGACCATGAAAATCGCTTCACCACCCTCGTGGGCCGTCTCGACAATACAGCCGTAACGCTCGAGCAAGGCATGCGCGTCATTGCGAACTGCCTCGTCGGCATCGACGACCAGAATGCGTCGCATCCGAAGATTCGGTCGTTGGGGAGTGAGTACGCTGGCGGGAACCGCTTGGGCAGGCGTCATTTTCTGCCCCACCTTCTGAATCACCTGCTTGATGTCGCGAGCATTCCGTAGGATCCTCTGCAGTCGCCGCACCACTTCGGGCTCATGGCCGATGTACCGCTCCATGACATTGACCGCGTCGTTCAGAATCTCGTCCACCGGAAGTGCCACGGCGCTATGGATCGCTTCCACGCTCTCCTGGGCCGCATTCGCTCGTTGGGCCACCAGCAATTCGAGCGTGTTGAGGGCGACGGCCATGTCCCGGGAGAAGATCTCGAGGAACTGAAGGTCGCTCTCCGTGAAAGCTCGAGTATCCGGGCTTTCGACATTGAACGAGCCGATGACTTGGTCATGCAGAATCAGCGGAACGGTGAGGGAACTTCGAGCCCCCTTGAAGCCCTCGAGGTAGAGGGGATCCTCGCGAGTATCCTCGCAAAGGTAGCTCTTTCCCGTGGCTGCCACGAATCCCGTGACTCCGTTGTTTTGGGGTCGAGCAAACAGGCGACGCTCTGAAGAATCAGGGTCCAGACCCACCGCCAGTAGTGGTACCAGCTCGCCGGTGTCCGGATCGAGCAGTCGAATTTCCACCACGTCGAAATTCAAGAGATCCTGTGTGTAATGCAGGATGTTGGACTTGACCAACTCAATGCGTTCTTCCACCCCCATGTGGAAGATTTCTTCCGGCTTGAGGTCGGCCAGCTCCATTCCGGCCTTGTGGATCGCCGCCAGTTTTTGTTGCTGCAGTACTTCCGCCGAGACGTCGCGGACCGTCACGACCAGATGTTTTGGAAGCCCCACCGGTTCGACGACCGGGGCCGCGTGAATTTGATAGTAGTGATTGTCGCCAGCTCGCAAAGTCGAGTTGCTGGGCATCCCCGTCGCCAGAGCCGTGTGGAACGGGCAGAAATCAGGTCCGAGGATTTCTGGGCTTCCGAGCGACGAGTAGAAACTTTGGCCTACCAAGTCTTGGTGACCGGTCCATTGAAGAAACCGTTGATTCGACCAGCGGATCGTGTTGTCGGCGTCCAACAACACCACGCCGTCGGGCATCCCGTCCAACACCTGTTCGTTCTGCAGGAGTTGGCCGAGGCGAACTGCCTCGCTCAACCGATCCGACGTGTAGCAGATGCCGGCGAAGTTCTCCGACGCCAACCTTTGCAAAGCTTCAACAGGATGACCGACGTAGTCCACGTCGTAAGCCTGGAGAGAGAGTGGACCGGAAGCGGATTCCGGATCACTGACACAGAGGATTTTGGGGAGGTCTGACAAGCCCAAACTCCTACGCAAAAAAAGTTGCCCTTGAGGGATTATAGGTCGGGGACCGACAGCAAACAACTGCAGGCGACGGAAGTCGACGGCAATTTCGTCTTCGCGTCAACAGAACCTGGCGCATTGCGGGTAGCCGTGTTCAGTGACAAGAATGTTGGCAGGCCGCGTTACAGCCGAAATAGATCCATCGGACGACCCGCAATCAAATGTTGACTGAACAGCGCGAGGTTTCGCAACGCTTTCCCAAAACCACGAGTAACACAGCACCAATTCGCCCGGAGATTTGGAGCCCAATCCCTCGCTCCACTCCGCTCCGAAACCGAAAACAAAATCGTCCACGTGCCCCTCTACTTCCTGAATGATTGCCGATCCGCAATTGGCTACAACAATTTTTCGGAATTTTCACGCTTCCCAAGGTCGCCCGTGAGGCGGAAGCCCATCCGCCCTCCCCTGCGGGCAAAATTCCAGGACCGCTCCAACCATCATCCCTCGCGGACACACGGGAAACCTAGACGCTAACAGAGCACCTCTAATGGACGACAAAACGCCACTGGAGTTTTTTCGACTTCCGTTCCGCACCAACGATGCTCCCTTCTGATTCATTCTCCTTGCGACCAGCACGGATCTCGCTCATCTCCGAGCGGTGTTGGAAATACACGGTCCAACGTTGGAGCAATCGTCAGGACCGGCCCGATCTTCGACAAATTCGCTCGGGACGACCGGCACCAAGATGAAGCTCCATTTCCCGTGGGACCGATGAGAGCAGGAGAGCGGGAAAGAAGCGGTTCAGCGCCGGTTCAGCAGCGATTTAAGAGCGGCAAGACGAGGGAGTGACAATCATGTGGCGTGCCGTATTCCTCGCCATCGGAATCTCATTGACAATCCTGGGAGCGGAATGCTTTGTCGTCGAAAAGGCCGTGATGACTCGGAAGTCCGAGGCGGAACCGGGACTGGGGATGCCGGAGAAAACGATTGTGCTCCAGCCACCCGAGTGGGCGCCATGGTCGTTACTTTCCGCCGGCGTGCTGATCGTGCTTTACAGCTTCACGTTTCGCCGAGGAGGATAGGAAGTGGACTTGGCAGGCATCGTTCTCACACGCTGCACCTACCTTGCCCCACCGGTACCGACGCAATGCAACCTGCCGGTATCCCCATTGCCAAAGCGGGAGAGAGAAGGGGATGTGCAGGAGTGGAG
>JBJHCD010000680.1:0-3962 GCA_050485845.1 Pirellulaceae bacterium
GTGTGGTAGTGGTCAAATGGTCGGTAATAGGTTCTTCGAGTTCTCGCCTTATTGGTTGCTCCCGTATCTACATTCGAACATTGAGTAGAAGATTGTTTATCGGTGCAGCAGTTTTAGAGCGGGATCTGATTTTTCCCGAGCACTTGAGCCTCGAAAAGACTCAGTAGCTTGGCAGTTCATTCAATATCCATCACTCCCCCGAAGTTCCCCCCTCGGTCCCCTGTGTTCAAGGAGAGCACGGACATCGCTCCAATACGTCTGCACTGCAGCAGTTTCCATGTTTTTTCATGTTCAAGGAGAGAGTTCCGATGAGAAAGTTTCTCGTGACCCTGTCAGTCGGCCTGGTGGCCTTTTTCGGGTTGGGCCAGGTGTCTTTGGCCCAGGCCGGTCCGATCACGTCGCTGTTCGACTTCAGTTCGTACTCACAGTCGCCGTTTTCTCTGGCCTCCGGTCTGACGATCGGCGAGGCGGAAAGTTATAACGGCATCCTTTACGTCGCGGGTCATAGCGGTAGTCTCCCGGCGTACCAGACCGTGACATTCGGAGCGGGTGGGCCGACCGTGAGCCAGGTTTATTCCCTGCCGACACTCTTGCCGGGCGGGGATGGACAAGTCCACGACATCCAATTCATCGGCGGAGATGTACACTTCTTCGGAAGGAGTCAGTCACCGAATACGTTTAGTGGCATAAGCTCGGAAGCAACGGCGTGGAACGTTACCACGGGCAGCATTCATGCACTCGGATTCGGGGGAGGCCCCGGAACCACCAGTACGGTGTTTTCTGCCTCAGAGGCAGGGATCGCCGTCGGCGTAAACGGTGGAGGGGGCTCGGTGCATAGCCTCAGTGGTCATAGCGCTTTGTTACCCCCGGGCGGCGGAGCTGGAGGAGGAGGTATTTCCGCAGATAGCAGCCTCATCGTTGGAAGAAACAACACCGAAGCTGCGTTCTGGCGAGCTAATGATGTTGCTGCCCTGGACTATGTCCTGCACTCCACAGCCTCGTTCCAGCAACCCGGTGATGATTTCTTTCTCGGTAGCTTTGGTCTAAAGGCGTTCAACGACCCGATCATTGGCGAAGTCGGCTTTTTCTCCACCATCGACGTTAACACCTTTGGGAGTGGCGTCGGGGCTTGGAACCTCACCGATGGTTCGCTCATCAGCCATTATGGACTTGGCGATTTGGCCGATGCCAAGCTGTTCGGTGATGAACTCGTCATCGCCATGAACAGTCCGAGCGGGGCCTACTTGACGACGCTCTCCGATCCTACCCGATTGTACCTCACTGACTTATTCGGTTCTGAGATGGGCAATCTCAGTTTCGCCCGAGGGGGGCTTTACGACGGGAGCCTGGGCTTCATCGCCTTCGGGGAGAATCCTTTAGGAGAGCAAGTGTCCTTCGGAGTGTCTTACAACTCGATGACCCCCGTTCCCGAACCGTCGAGCTTCCTGCTTCTGGCCCTGGGAGGCGCTGCTCTGGCCGCTCGGCAACGCCTGTCGCGGAAAGGGGAGTCAAAGGTATCCTCGGATTTGGCCTAGGTACATGGGTTAGTGTGTGATGCATGCGCCGACCCAACCAAATGTAATGAAAGGAGTTACGGTTGTTGAAACTGCCAATGCAGACTTAATACTCGTCGCACCTGCAGGTGCCATCGCCATAATCAATATTTACTGGTCTTTTCGGAAGATTTTCCCCGGATTGCCTCGCTTCTTCTGTTTCCATCATGCACCTCGTCCAATTCGGCGTACACACCGTAAACTCCTCCGGCTCCGGCATCTCTGGAGCGGGTAGGGTCTTCACCTCCTTCTTCTTGAACGGCAACGGCGGCCCCTCCGCCAACAACTCCGGATCCTCCCAAGCGGCAAAGGGTCCCGGGGGCACAGCTTGCCGGTAGGCGTAGCTCCGGGCCATCAAGGTCTTATTCCGAAAGAACGGCAAATATCCATCATATTGACCGACCGCGACCGCCATGATCGGGTGCCTCCGCATCAGGAAGGCTGGCTGCTGGGCCGGGGGAGGGTAGGTCTCATTCGTGCCGAGGGTTTCCCGATTGCAAATAATTTCACCACTAGAAACGACAGTCAGACAATCCCCGGGAACGAGCACCATGATGCCGTCGGTGATGGTGGTATCCGGCCCTGCCGTGCCGGTCTGGGTGTAGCTCAAGGGGAGAAGCTTGGCCTGGGACTGGGGATTCGGGCTTACGAAATTCACGTCAACCGATTTGGTCTCCTGCAGGAACTCAATCCCGCTCGCGTTACTTTTTGTCCTGGCGAGCAGAATCCGCTGATATTCGTACTGCGAGGTGCGTGCTCCGTTCGGATTGACGTCGAGATTGCTGATCACGGCGGCCCGCTGGACTGCTCGATGGGCCGCTTCGTCGAGCAATGACTCCACCGAAAACATCAGGCTGATGTCGATGATCGCCGCAAAGATGAGAATCAAGAGCGGAAAGATCAGCACAAACTGAATGATGGTCGCGCCTCGTTCCTCCGATGTCTTCACTCGCTCTGTTCGCCTTTCCATCGGGCACCAATGATTGAGAGATTATCGATTAGATCGACACTTAGGTGCATGCGGTGACAAAGGCGATTCGGAAGATCTCTGGACTTCAGACTATTTGCGGGCTTCCCCTGACGGCAGATCCGTTTCGTGCAGTTCACTTGCTCTTGCTTCGAGGAGGGTTCGCATGACCTCGGGGGAGACGCCCTTGGCTGCGGCGTAGCGGCAGAGGATGAGCAAAGCTTCGCGGATCCTTGCAACGACCGGGTTCGTCTCCGGACCTCGTCCCAGGACGCTCGACTCGGGGAGCGTGATGAGCAGCATCTCCTCGTCGACTTCGATGAACCCGCCCCGCAAGCGCTCGACTAGCGCGAGCAGGTCCATCGGCAAGTCACCGGGCGAAATCAACATCACCGGCTGTCCGATGTCTTCGACCCCGGGGATGCTGATCAGGTCCCGGATGGCTCCGGCCAGATCGTGGAATCGACCATCATCACTCTCGGGATTCCGGTCATCGGAAGGTGGTCCAGGATTCTTCTTTCGGGGCATGGCTGCCTCAATTCCAAGGAAGTTGAGTCACGGTGGTGCCTCAACCCGTCGGTGAAAACCGACTCGACGTCATGCTGGCCTCTGATCAAGGCCCGGTCAATCGTCCTGGTTCAGTTCAGTCGTCGTAGCCGCGATGCTGGCAGATCCAGGTGTGGGCCTGGTCGGCGACCTTGCCGAGGAGCAGCAGGTCATTGGTCCCGAAGGAGTCGCTCGACTCCCAGGTGTCGCTGCCCTCGCGTTTGAAGAGCCGCTCGAAGGTCGTGTTGTAGACCGTGCCGCTATCCGTCTGATTGGCCCAGATCGCCGCCCGGATCCGGCCCAGCCGGACCACACGCACGGGCCGCACGGGGCGATTCCGCCCGTTCGGCTCCGGAGCGGACTCGGGCAGTTCGCTTGCCGGTTTGACGCCGCGTTCGCGGAGGTTCCTCCGGGGGGCTTGCGTCGCCTGATCCTGCTGCGGGCTGTTCGTCTCGGACATGATGGACTCTCCTTGGTTTCTTGCCTCCAGTCTTGGATTCGACCTCGGCAACGACCGAGGTCACGGGGATGACGGCTTGGCCTGGGTCCGGGCATCCTTCCATGGTGGACCCCGCCGGGGCGTCCGCCGATTCCGGCGGAGGCGGTTCTTCCTCGGGGGAAGTTTCGGGGGAGCTGGGCGGAATCACGACCTTCGCCTCATCCCGCTTCATGGGCATGAGGTAGTAGGTGAGCCCTCGGCTGCGAAAGACCGCCGGGTGGCTGGAATCCTCGGGGAATTCCAGGGAGAAGGCTGTGACGACCTGGGCCCAGTCGAGCAGGTGCTCCGGGTCCATTTCGGCGACCATCTCTTCCAGCTCGGGGGCCATGTTCCTGCGGAGGGTGACCAGCTCGCAGGTGCTTGAGGCCTCGGCGTAATCGACCTCGATGGAGAGGAT
>JBJHCD010000681.1:0-3955 GCA_050485845.1 Pirellulaceae bacterium
GCCCCGAACCGGTCGCGGAGACTCGAACCTCGGCGCTGACCTTGCCCGAACGGCGCCAGGCCGCGCAGAGGAAGGTCCCGGCCATGCCATTCACCGACGTAACGACGGAGGCCGGGATTGATTTCGTTCACGAATCCGGCGCGTATGGTGCCAAGCTGCTTCCGGAAACGATGGGCAGCGGCTGTGCGTTCTTCGACTTCAATCAGAATGGACACCCTGACCTGCTCTTGGTGAATTCCTCTCGCTGGTTCTTCGATCGCCGACCGGACACCGAACCGGCGACGATGGCGTTCTATGAAAATGACGGTCATGGTAATTTTCGTGATCGGACGGCCGAGGTCGGTTTGGACATCAGCCTCTATGGGATGGGAGTGGGAGTGGGTGATTTTGACAACGACGGCTATCCCGACTTGTATATCACCGCCGTGGGAGAGAATCGGCTTTTTCGCAATGTCGATGGCCAGCGGTTTGAAGATGTGACCGAGGCGGCGGGAGTTGCCGGGGGCCCCGGGGATTGGAGCACCAGTTGCGGATGGTTCGATTACAACAATGATGGATTGCTGGACTTGTTTGTTTGCAACTATGTGCGGTGGTCGAAAGAGATTGACGAGAGTCAAGATTTTCGGTTGACGGGCGTGGGGCGAGCCTACGGGCCTCCCGATTTTTTCGAGGGAGCCTTCTGCACCCTGTTTCGAAATGAAGGGGGAGGCAAGTTCACCGACGTTTCCGAAGAGGCTGGAATTCAAGTGGTGAATCCACTTTTGGGCGTGGCGGCTGGGAAGTCGCTGGGCGTGACGTTCATCGACTACGACGGTGATGGGTGGATGGATATTCTGGTGGCCAATGACACGGTGCAGAACTTCCTGCTTCGCAATCTGGGTGAGGAAGGACGGTTTGAAGAGGTCGCTCGACAGGTGGGCGTGGCCTTCGATAAAGATGGTCGAGCGAGAGGGGCCATGGGGATCGATGCCGGTTACTTCCGCAATGATGGACTGTTGGGGATCGTGATCGGCAACTTTGCCAACGAAATGTCGGCGTTGTATGTCAAACAAGACAAGTCGCGGATGTTTTTCGATGCCGCCGTTTCGACCGGCTTCGGCCCGCCGACGCGTCTGGATCTCACCTTCGGCGTGTTCCTGTTTGATTGCGACCTGGACGGGCGCCTGGACATTCTGGGCGCCAACGGTCATCTGGAGGCCGAGATCGGCAAGGTGATGGCCAGTCAGACGTACGAGCAGTCGCCTCATCTGTTCTGGAATGCTGGATTGGGAGGAGGGAGCGAATTCGTGCGAGTGCCTCCCGATAACGTGGGGGCGGACTTTTCAGCTCCCTTGGTGGGGCGTGGTGCCACGTTCGCCGATATCGATGGCGATGGGGATTTGGACGTCTTGATCACCTCTTGCGGTGGTCAGCCCCGTTTGCTGCGAAACGATCAGACATCGGGACACCACTGGTTACGAGTCGACTTGGTGGGGAACGGCACGACCTCGAACCGGGATGCGATCGGAGCCTGGGTGGAACTCCACCAGGGGGATGAGGTACAACGGCGGCAAGTGATGCCGACTCGAAGTTATCTTTCCCAAGTCGAAAAAGTGGTCACATTCGGATTGGGAACGAACGATCGGGTCGATCGCCTGGTGATCCGCTGGCCCGACGGGACGCGACAGGAACTCACGGAGATTTCCGTCGACCAGCAAATGGTGGTTCGACAGTAGTTCAGCTCCCGTGGACAATCGACTTGATGCACTCCGCTCGCCTACTCCAGACCCTGCTTCGCTGCTGGGGGTGCCTCGATTTGTTGGCCCTGGTCGCTGTCGTCGCGCCCGCCGATTGGCTGGCCTGGGGACATGAGTGGGCCGGCTTGGGAGAGTTTCCCGATGCTCCCCTGGTCCCCTACCTCGCTCGGTCGGCTTCCGCCTTGTATGCCTTTCACGGCGCTTTGTTCCTCTTCTTGTCCACGAATGTCCGCCGGTACGGCCCGGTGATTTCGTTCATGGCGGTGGGGGGACTCGTTCACAGTCTGGTGATCGTCAGCATTGACTGGATGGCCGGAATGCCCTCCTGGTGGACGCGTGTGGAAGGGGGAGTGTTCGCCTTGGGGAGCGTCACGATTCTGCTCCTGCGCCATGGTCCACTCGCTCAGCTCGGTGCTTCCTCGGACCTTGCCGGAGGGTCCGACGCCCAGCCTCGCATGCTGTGACATGTCGCCAAGGGACGGAGCGAGGCTCTTGTGCTGAAGGTGTGACTTTGTGACTTTTTGGAGGGGACGCTATCTGGGAACATAGCCATATTCGACAAACCATTCCCAGGCGGCACGGATCGAGTCTTCCAGTGGGCGGATTCGATAGTTCAGTTCCCGCTCGGCACGACCACTGTCGTAGTAGTTGTACAGGGACGACATGCGGACGGCGGCCGAGTTCAAGTCGGGTTCGCGACCCGTTATTCGATAGAGCAAGTCGCCACTCGCTCCCCCCAGCGCTCGGATGAGCGGCCCGGCCCGCATCCAGGGCTTGCTCCCCTGCCCCACCACATCGCAAAATCGCGACCAGAGTTCGCGGTAGGAGACGTTGTGTCCGGCGAGAATAAAGCGAGTCCCCCGCGGGGCTTCTCGAGCGGCCAAGACCCCCTCGGCGACGTCGCGGACATCGCAGGCCGAGCAACCGCCGGCCGGGGCGACCGGGGTAAAGCGGCGAACGACTTCCAGGAGCATGCGGCCGGAAGATGGTTTCCAGTCCCAGGGACCGAGCATGAAGCCGGGGTGGAGAATGACGGCGTCCAATCCGTTCTTCATCTCCTCGAGGACGACCTGTTCCGCTTGACGCTTGGTCGAGACGTAAGTGCAGGGTACTTTCATGCCTTCTCCCCGCTCATCGACCTTGCTCGTCGGCTCGGAGGCCGCCGGGAGGGTATCGACGGTCGAGACATGTAGCAGCCGAGTCTCCTGGTCGCCGATCGCGCGACAGATGTTTCGCGTCCCCAGCACGTTGGCCCGCTCGGCGATCTCTTTCTGCGACCAGCCGATTCCCACCCAGGCCGCGGAATGAATGACGCATCGGACGCCGCGACAAGCTTGCTGAAGTGCCGAAAAATCTTCCAGTTCACCCCGGTGAACTTCCACGTTCAGGCCCTCGAGCGACTCGAGCTTGGTTTGGGGACGAACGAGGACTCGAACTGCTTCACCCTCCGCCGCCAGACGGCGAACCACGTTGTTTCCTAGCAGTCCTGTCGCTCCCGTAATCAAGGTCTTCAGGGGAACCTCCTTGGCATTTAGGGGCTCGAGCATCAAATGGAACCCCGGAAATACTCCGGAAATACCCTGGGTGATGCCCCGGCCGAGATGGGTTGAGTCCGATTTGGATCCCAATCGAAGGGGGATGAAAAAAGGGTCGCATTTCAGGGGGGGACTCGATCACCGTGGGAACGAATCGTGGCGACACGATGCGGCTATCGTGTTGCTGACGACTCGGCCAGCGACCATACTACCTCGAGTTGTCCGGCGATAGAAGACCAACGAATGCGAGTGGATTTGACATGCAAGAGGAACAGCAATGGCGACACGACCAGTAACTCAGCCCGCGATTCGAACGTCCACCGTGATGGCGATGGGACTGATCATGGGACTCCAGATTCTGGGAACGAGCGGAGGAAGGCAAGTGAACGGGGACGAACCAGAATTGACTCGTCAGGGCATCGATCGGGCCACGGGAGGAGCCAGAGCAGTCACTGTTCAGGGGCTCGACCTGATTCATGTCACCCAGCTTCTGCCGCTCAATGAGCAAGGGGAACTCGTTGGCTCGGGTGACGTCGACCGCCAACTTGAACAGCTTGCCGGCAACCTCCGCCGGGCGGTGGAGTTGGCGGGTAGTTCCCTGGATCGGCTGGGTAAATTGAACGATTACGTCACCCGAGACGAGGTGGCTGACCGCCTGCGGGCCCGACTAGACCACCTCGATCC
>JBJHCD010000682.1:0-3944 GCA_050485845.1 Pirellulaceae bacterium
AGCTTGCCTCCAGCTGAGGTTGGCAGGTCCGCTCGGACGATAATTGTTCCGGGTAACGCCGCAGCCAGAAGGCCAGCGATCAACGCCGTGAATGTACGGATGACAACCGCAAACACAGGCGAGGCGATGGGCTCATTGCGAATGATTACATACACCAAGAGAAGGCCGTAGATAGCGAACAGGAGTAGCGCTAAAGAGTACGCATGTCTCTCTAAGTGTTGAGAGGGAGACGTGGAGGTAGATCCCGTGTGTGAATCGTCGGTCGACATTGCTTACTCGAGATGCTTATACATCGGAATGGAAGTCGCGACATCCGCTGTTGTCGTATCCTAATGGAGGGAAGGCGGAGGTGCAATGTTCTGCCCACTCAGTTTCCACGAATTAGTACGTGACTAAGGACAAACCGTTCCGAGTGTCGAACACTCACGCCCCGGTCGATTCGCTTCCAGCCTCCCGATTTTCGAAACCCGGCTAAACCGAAATCCGCTCGACGATGTTCCTGGTTACGATCCGTTGCCGGCGGTCGTACAGCCGAGTGGTACGGGCATCGGCATGGCCGGCGAGATTCTGGACATCTTCAAGGGGAACGCCTTGGCAGAGCAGGTCGGTGAGGGTCGTGACCCGTAGTGAGTGCGGGGAAAAGCGAGAAGGAAGTCCGGCGTCGCGGAGACGACGTTTGAACATCCGGCTGATATCGTCGGCAGTCATGGCGGCTTGAGTCAGCCTCTTGGTGCGGCGGACAGTGGTTCGAAAAAGCGGACTCGTCTTGTCCGAATAGTCCATGCCGCCCCGGGAGATGTAGTCCCGGATGAATTGTCGCAGATCGTGGCGGACAGGAATCTCCCGTGATTTTCCCCCTTTCTCAGTGAATCGCAGACAGTGCTGCTCGCCAAGATCGTAGAAGTCGCCCCGGCGAAGCTTGGCCACCGCCCCCACGCGGGCCGCCGTGTAGATCAGGATGCCGATGATCGCCCGGTCACGCAAACCGACCACGCTACGCGTATCGATGCTCCGCATGAGTTGCCGAGCCTGCTCGATACTGACCTCCGGCGTCTTACCCTCAACCACCTGTAACCGCTCGCCCCGCACCGACGCAGCTGGATTGAGTATGACCACATGGCGAGTGACGAGCACATCAAAAAACCTACGTAGCGCTGCCAAGGTCACCTTCTTCGTCGATGCCGCGTAGCCCAGGCCATCCAAGTAGTTACCAACGTCTCGGGGGCTGACCGAAGGCAACTCCCGTCCCAACGACTCGCAATGGCGGAGAAACTGTCGAATCGCGTACTCGTAGGCCTTCCGAGTGTGCGGATTGCGAATCGTTCCGTAGATCAACTCCTCCCAGGCAAACCGAGCCGCCGCTCCCCCTCCGGCCACCAGAGCTGGCAGTAACCTGTCCGCTTCGATGTCGTTCACGTCCGCGACCCGGTTTCCATCCATAACCGAAACCGGATTGGTCAACTTTCCCGGCTCGGCAACCCAAGCAATCCGTCGAGGCTTCATGCCCTCCATCGGTTCCCCCACGATTCACACCATCACCCGAGTAACAGATTCACCGACACGGCAACTCGGAAACTTGGCTCTGGTGAGTTTTTCTGCCCCCAGTAGTTAATGCCGGATAACGTCCTTTGTCCAGCACAAACTGCCACTGCCCAGTTACGTTGGGAACGCGACGCAGCGACGCCAGTCATCGGATGTCACTCTGGAACATCCTTGGGGAATCGTATCAAACATCTCGGGGAATCATGCAGGTCCGTGGACGGCAGGGTCAATCCGGCGGATTCATCCACTTGGCACGAGGCTCCCGGTGGTCCACAACCCTCGGAAAACCTCCTGCCAGTTTGTCGGAGATCGCAGTGTTCGACGAACATCTCCGACCGAAATGCCGCTAGGCCGCCTTGTCGTCGGTCGTACCGCCTTGCTCGTAGATCCACGAGTGAGCCAGGTCGGCAACCTTGGCCACCAGAGGCAAATCGTCGCGGCCGTACGAGCTACTGTCTCTCCACTGATCTGCGTCCTTGTAGATTCGCGTGATGGTGACGTTGTGGCGGGTTCCGTTAGAAGTTTCGTTCTCCCAGATCGCCGCCTTGATCCGCCCCATTCGCAGCTCGTGAACCGGTCGGGCCTTGGCTTGCTTTGCCATCGTACCGTTCTCCAAAAATAAAGAAGAAAAGAATCGCGTGATTCAGCCACCCCTGCCGAGCACATGCCGGCAGACGGCCAGCGCAACCACGCGGTGCAGCTCATCACTCGCGGTGATGGGCTCCAGTATGTGCGGCGGGAATCCGCCATGGCGAAGCCAGACGGCGAGGTCATCCGCCGCTCGCCGGGCTTCTTCAATCTCTCCGCTGGCATAGTTGCGGAGTAGCTCCTCCCAGGTCGCTTGCGGATCCATCTCAGGCCGCCAGTGTCAAGGAGAGCAACTGGCCGATCTTGGCATCCAGCTCCGTGCGGTCGCCAGCCAATTTCACTTGGCCCGACAGCCGAGTCAGGGCGTCAACCACCGAGAAGATGGTAAAGCCGCCACTGGCCTGGGCAATTTGGAGCGCGTCCTTGATCATCCCACGCGGGATGCCTTCTTGAGCCAGACACTTGGAGACCTCGTCAGCATCGTCGCCAAGTTTCGCGTACATCGCCTTCTGAATGCACTCGACAAATCCGTCTCGTCGCGCATCTCGCTTGGCCACCAGCCCCTCGATGATGCGGCGGATCTCGTCCAGACCGTCACGGACATTGGCCGTGTGCTTACGGGAGAACTCGACCACCTCGACCGCATCCCAGACCAAGTGGTTCTGGCAAATTTTCTGGAACCAGAAAGTCTGGATTCCGAGCGTGCGGCGTCCGACTTCCGAGTTCCACAGAAAAAATCCTGGCGCGAATGCCTCCCCTTCGATTTCCGCCCAGCCGAGCGGGTCGATTAGGAAGGCGAACATGTCCTGCTCGCCGCAGTAGAGCCCGGTGCTCGTCCCATCGACCGCCTTTTGCGGCGGCGTGAAATCCGAGGCGAACTCCCGAACCAGGTCCAGCAACTCGACGTTTCAGAGCCGCGTGTAGGCGACTCCGTGGACCGATCGAATCTCGTCGGGGCTGGCGAGAATCTGCAGCGGCTTGTCGGCCGCCGGCAGCGTCTCCTCCAGCGCCTTGCTGGCCGTGCGGTGTGAGAGCCGGTTGATGGTGTCCTTGCTCACGCCCGCCATGCGGCAGAGCTGAGAAAAGGACCAATCGTTCAGACGATGATCCGGGTCGTCGCCCAGGCAGACCGTCAAATCATGCGTGATCACCAGGTCCTGTGGACGGACCCAACGATCGGCCGACCGCTCTCGGTCGCTTTGGCATTGACGATACAGCGCGTCGAAGGATGGAAAGCACTCGTCCGGCGTCCTGCGAAACAACTCCTGATGTGCTCGGTTGAGCGTGGCCATGGCAGTGATCTCCTGCTCACGGTGAATGAAACGGCACCCGGCCAACGTCGGTCGGGCTGCGGAGCGACTCGCAAGTCGTTCCGAAACCCGGCCGAGTGGCTGAGCGTGCGCTGGTCACCGAGTCACCTGGTCAGGTGAGAAAACCAGAAAAGACCACCGGCCTCACGGCTCGGGTGCCAACCCGGGCCATAAGGCCAGCCTGCATCTGCGCGAATAGGTATGGTGAAAGACCCCCTCCTACCTGAGTTCCTTATCACGCCGGGCGGAATTAGTCGAGCATGGGCCAAATCATTTTTGTTGGGCCCATCGTTTCGCGGTGGCTTCGTCGTCCATCATCCGTCGGGGCTCGCCCCGCTGAGGCCGTCCAGGCCCTTGGCCCCGCACGGTGATGGATGACGTAGCCGGCGAGGGCGTCTTCGTATAGGTAGTCGATGACCAGCTGGAGTGATTGCTGGATATTGGCTGGTATTTGCTTCATGCCGATTTCTCCTTTGAAGTGCGTTGGCTTCCGTGGGTGTGAGC
>JBJHCD010000683.1:0-3931 GCA_050485845.1 Pirellulaceae bacterium
GGCTGAGGCTCGACATTCCGCTGTTGCCACCGCGCTTCCACCAGGAGATCGATCACGGTCGTCGGATTGACCCCGGAGGGAAGATCTCCCAACAATTCCGCCGAACCAACTCGCTGACCGCCCAACACGACCAGCGGGATGATCAGGAGCATCAACAGCGGACGAACCCAATGGGTCAGAACCTCGTCGAGGTTGCGAAGCCAGGCCTCGCTGGTCATTCGTTTCCCTCCCTCGCGACCTTCCCAGTAGAATTCAGGCTGCTCCTTGGCGGCCGGGACCACCCAGGAATCTTCCATTACCAACTCGCGCCGCATCACAGGCGACTCCAGCAACCCACCCTCCGCCATTCTCCGCCGACCATTCTCCTGGAATGGTTCCGAGAACAACGGCTGGCCAGGCTGCCAGTCGTCCATCGCCTCACCCTCTCGCTTTCCTACTCCTACTCCTACTCCTCCTATTCCTATTGCCTCTCCTCCTCCCTCTCCTTCGCCCAAGTCGTCACCTTCTCCGGTTCCGAGTAGCGAGTTCAAGTGGGAGACAACCACCAGGGCGTCGAACGGACTGACGAAGTTATCGGGACTCGCCACATCCAGGTACGGGGGAACGGGACCCGAAGGAGGACCTGATCCGTTTTCCTGGATGAAAGCCACAATCAGCAACACATCAAACGCGGTAACTCGACCATCATCGTCCACGTCCAACGGATTCCGCGGATTTCGATAGGGCGTGACGGGATCCAGAACTCGAATCGAAATGGTTCCTGGATTCGAGACCGCACCCACATTGTCGCGGACGGTGTACAGGATCTCATCGGCGCCCAAATAATCCGGGTCCGGGAAGTAGGTCAGCATCCCGGTGAGCAGATCGATCGACGTCGCTCCGTGATTCGGGCCCGACACGACCGTGACGCTGGCCGGATTGATGAAGCCATCGGCGTCGGATACCAGAGCCATAATGTCAATTTCGACCGGCTCGTTCTGCATCGTCTGGACATGCGTATCATCCGCCACCGGGAACGTCGACGTGGTCACTCGGACCAACGCGGCATTGGACCAGAGCGAGTCGGATCCCTCGTCATCGCGGAACCGGTAGGTGAAGAAGTCTTGACCCAAGAAATCAGAGTTCGGAGTATAGGTAATCGTTCCGTCGGAATTCGGCTGGGCCACGCCACTGAAAGGATGCTGCACGATTTCCACGGAAGAAAGGTCAAAAGGGCTGCCGTCGGGATCAAAATCGTTCGACAGGACATCGATTGTGATGGACGAGTTTTGCAGATTGACGATTCCCAGGTCGTCCACGGCCACGGGAGCGTCATTCACCCCCGTCACTCGAATGGTGATCGTGGCGATGTTGCTGACCGTTCCCTCGGAATCCGTCGCTCGGTACTCAACAAATACGTCCCGCGTCTCGCCAGGTCGAAGATCCTGAAAATCATCTCGAGGACTGAAGGTGAAAGTCCCGTTGAAATTATTGAAGATATCACCCTCCGCCGGCCCCGTTCCGGCGATGATCTCGTAAGTCAGCGCGACACCGCTTCCATCTCCTCCCCCTTCATCCCCGGCGAAGGGATAGGTGACCGACGGACCATCCTCGACGGCCGTCACCAAGAGGTCCGTGATCGTGGGAGGGAGGTTCTCGTCACTGGCATCCAGTGAGAACGAGAGAACCGGATGGTCGCCTCCCACCAGGATCCGCGGAAAGCCTTCCTGCGACATGCCGATAATCTCGCCCGGACCACGATCCACCACCAGATAATGAGACCCCAAGGGAACTTGGCGAATCTGAAAGTAACCATCCGAATCCGTGGTGGCCGTCAACGCGGACCAAAAGTTGAGATGATCCAGACGCACCAGACGATTCTCGATCCCCGTAATGGTCACTCGAGCGATATCGCCTTGCTCGCGCTCAATCGTCAGAGTTTCCTGAGACAAATCGGGAAGGAGATCGCTGGTAACGGTCTCAATCACCACTCCCTGATTGTCATAGGCCGTCATGTAACCTTGGCTGAACGAACTCCCTTGCCAACCGATCAAATCGATGGAGACTCGATGAGTCGGCAGCAAGAAGTCGGCGTGAAGTTCCCCTCGCCCTTCCGAGAAGGCCGAGTTGCGGCCACCATCCACATGTTGCGAGCCGAAGACATGCGTGCCGGTCGATGCTTGCCCCGCCTCGCGCTCCATCGCAATCACGCCCGAATGGGCCACGTCCGAACCCGACACCGAAAGCCGTACCCACGGATGAATGTCGGACAGATACGATCCATGTCCCCAGGCCGAGTCCGGTTCGATCGTGGAAGCGACCCTGAGTGGCTCGCCATCCTCTTCATCCGCAATCCAAACTTGTCGTCCCGAAATGGGGACTTCGTGCGGGTCGCGACGGCCGTTGCGAGTTGCATCGAGAAAGAGTTCTCCCTGGATGGTTCTCTCCATCGCGCCGGTCGGCTCAAGCCAGGCCGTCGGGGCCGGCAGGAGAATTGTGTTGCCGCCATTGTCCGGAGACTCGGTCGCCTCGAGCGGACCGGATCTCTGAAGTGCGTACAGCAGTTGCTCGGTCCCTGCCGCCGAGGCGGTAACAAAGCGGACTCGACCGACCATCGCAAAGCGACTCTCAATCGGATCGTCACCCGCGTCGATCCCCGCGTCGATCCCAGTAAACTCGCCCCCCACGTTGCGAACTCGGCCCGCGTCGGCGTCGACAATCGTCTCGTCACCCATGCCGAACAAGCCCGGCTCGAATTCCTGCAAGACAACCTGTCCCGGATCCAGGAACACCTCCAAGTGCAACTGCAACTCGGCCGGTGAAATGGAGGCGAAGGGGTTCGAGCTGGACTCTGCCCAGACTTCGAGATAGTACTCCTGGTTGGCTCCCAGTCGCTCAATCGCTTGCGGGAGATGATCGCTCTCCAGGAACTCCGAGGGACTCGCGACAATGCGGGAATGCAAGTACAGAGGAGATTCCGACGCGGGGGGAGTCGCCAGCAGAAATCCATAGATCTCTTTCAGATCCTCCATCATCCAACCGTGTGCTCGGTCTTCCTTGACGAGCAGTTCGTACTGATAGCTGTCGCGGTCCAGACCGGCTTCTATCGCGGCGGTGTGCAAACCGGAAAACTGATTGAGGGCTCGTTGAAGACGGCTGGTTCCCTGCGAGGAATCGACGGAACCAAAACGTTCCAGCTGGAAATGATCCGGATCGTTGTCATCCTGTCCGATCCAGACCATGATCCGGTTGGCCAGGTATTCGTTCAGGTCCAGAGTCACGCCCGCCGGCGGAGGCATTTGGGGATTGGCTCCGAATCCATAGGGATAGGAGACGGAGGAACTGGGATAGATCTGGCTACTCGGCCCACCAATCACCACGGCCCCCACCCGCTCGGGATGTGCGGCCGCGAACCGACCGACGAACTGCCCTCCGCCCGAATATCCCCAGAGCCTCAGTTGCTGGGCGTCCCCCATCCCCAGGGCCGCGATGCGGATGGCGGCCACCGCAACCCAGGCGTCGTCGAGCCACAGCGACGAGGGCCCCGGCAGGATCCGGATCGCGTGACGTGACCAGATCGGGTCCCAGTTCTCGATGCCCTCGACGTAGTGCCACATCCGGTCGGGGTTGATGATGTTGCCGCCGGCCTCCTCGGTGATCCCGAGCATGCGGCCGTCGACGGACCGGGCGAGCGCGTACGCCTCGTCGATCAGCAGCACGCCGTCGAGCGCCCGTTCGACCACCTCGCGGGTCCGTTCGGCGGTCTGGCCGACGTAGCCCGCGACGAGCCCGGACCGGTCGGTCTCCACCAGATGCCCGCGGGTGACGACGCCGAGGCTGCGGTAGAGCTCGGCGACGAGGCGGCCGACGGTGGTCTTGCCGGTCCCGGGGTTGCCGGTGAAGACCAGGTGGCGTGAGGTCGGCACGATCGCCAGGCCCCGCTGCTCACGTA
>JBJHCD010000684.1:0-3922 GCA_050485845.1 Pirellulaceae bacterium
GTGCGATCTCCTCTCGGCTGGTTACTCGTCGGAAGTGGCGGCGTGGGCAAGACCCACCTGCTCAGCGCCATCCGGAAACAGGCATCCGAACAAGGGGTCGGATTTGTCCTGGTCGACATGACCGACGTTCGTGATTTCTGGGACGTCGTCCTCCAGGGATATTTGGACTCGCTGCAAACCTTGTACGTTGGAGAGGAGTATCAATACCAGGTCTTGTTCCGGCAGTTCATCAAGATCTTGGGGGCCAGGAACGCGGATCAAAATCTAGCGATCCTGGCCAGGCGAAAGACGGAGGCCCTTTCGGACGACCTGCAAAAGATCGTCAGCTTTCTGCGGAAGCCGCATCCGAAAGAGGCGATGGAGTATCAGGATGCCATCCGCGCCTTGATCTGTCTTAATTCGAATTCCCTGGAGATCTCGGCCACCGGTTACAACTGGCTCCAGGGCCAGGATATCGACGCGGATGTCGCGGCGAAGCTCGGATTCACCAAGCGGCAGAGGAGGGCGAGTGAGATTGTGCGAGCCCTTTCCTGGATCATGAGCCTCAGTGGCCCCACCATTCTGGCCTTCGACCAGCTGGATCCCATTATTCAGCAATACCGGCATCAGGCTGCCGTCGAGTTGGAATCGACGGCGATGGAGCGGGGGACCGCGCTGACCATCATCGAACAGATCGGTGCCGGCTTGGCGGCGGTGACCGGAATGACCTACAAAACGCTGGTAATCGTTTCATGCGTTGAGAATACCGTTTCCTTGTTGGAGGAACTTACCTCGCGCACCTATCTCGATCGCTTTGAAGCCCCTTATCGATTGGAACATCCCGAAAAGCAAAATGTCTATGAACTGATCATTGGTGCCCGGCTTGGGCCGGTCTACCAAGAGGCGGGTTTTGTGCCCCCGTACCCCACATGGCCCTTCTCACCTCGGGCCATTGAGGAACTGAGTCACGAATCGGTTCGCGAAGTGCTGAAGAAGTGCGAAAGGCATCGAAGGGATTGCCTGCTGAAAGGGGAAGTGACCGAGCTGCAGACGTTTCGCGACTCCGACACGGCGACGTCCCCCACGGTGGTTGATCCGGTCCATCCGCCGCCGGCTTTCGCCGAATTGGAGCGGCAATTCCAACACTATTTTGACGAAGCGAGTCCGGAGGACCTGTTGGAGGAGAAACAGGAGGACGAGCGACTGGCGCCGCTGTATCGAACGGCGCTGCAGTGTCTGATTTACGAGCATGAAGCGGAGATCCCCGAGCATATTGAACCGATGGTGGAAGACGAGTTTTCCGGGGGAAAGACGACCAAACCCCTGCATGCTCGGCTCCGAGTCGTGGATCACCAACAGGAGAGTCGAGAGGACCATTATTGCATTCGGGCTTTGCAGCGCGCGCACCATGGTGCCTATCAAGCTCGGCTCAAGGCCGCCATGACGCAGTCGGGAATCGACAAGTCGCTGAAGTTTCGGCACTTGGTGATCGTTCGGACGTTGCCGGTCCCTGGTGGATCACAAACGGAACTGCTGACTCGGAAGTTCCGGGATGCTGGAGGCCGCATTCACAATCCGACCGACGAGGAACTGCGCACTCTGGCCGCGCTTCAGCGCTTGGTCGGCCAGCACGACCCCCACTTTCCCGAATGGCTTCAGCAGCGCCGCCCCGTCAGCAAGCTGGGACTGGGAAGAACGCTGACTCCCGGCTCTCGCTTTGACGATGCCGAGCCGAAGGATACAGCCCCTTCGGCGACTCCCACGGTTACGCCCGCGACAACTCCGCCTGAATCTTCTCCTGTAGCTCCACCTGTATCTCCCGAAGCAACCCCGGCGGCAACTCAGCCAACAACTCAGCCAATAGCTAATCCAGCCACTCCCATAGCCACTTCGACAGCCACTCCGACTGGAACCACGACTCCATCTCCCCGGTCCCCCTCGGCCACCACGACGAAGTCCGGTGAACCGCAGACGGGCGGCGAACTGGGGACCTCGGTATCGGGGAAGGGGGCGATTCCCGGTGGGCCTAACGAGCACAACTCCTTGGACCCGAACCGAACTGGCGGCCCGAGTCGGGCGGTGAGTGCCTCGACCCTCCTTTCTTTTGGTCGGGCGATGATCGGGATGGGGGAACTGGGAGATCCCATGGCGGTGCCGCTCCCACTGCTCGCCAAGCACACGATTATTCTCGGCGGTTCAGGATCGGGGAAATCGGTGACGGTTCGGCGAGTGGTGGAGGAGGCTGCCTTGGCTGGAATTCCCTCGATTGTGGTTGATTGCGCGCAGGACATGTGTTTCTTCGATCAGGCGTGGTCGTCACCCCCGCCGGGTTGGCAGGAGGGCGATCCAGCTCGAGCGGCCCAGTTCAGCCAATGCGTGGAGCAGATCGTATGGACTCCCGGATCGCTCAGCAGCGGGAATCCGTTGAGTTTCCGGCCGCTCCCCGATTTCACGGATGTTCGTGACGATCCCGAGGATTTGCAGGACGCGGTGGCGATGGCGGGTGACGGGCTCCGGCAGATCGTGGCGCCGGGCAACTCGCAAAAGTCTCGAAATTGCGAGGGGATTCTGGCCAAGTCCTTGCGTCACTTCGCGATTCACTTTCCCGATAAGGGACTGGGACATTACATTGAAATGCTCCGGGACCTGCCACAGCAGGCGGAAGTGGGAGTTCCCAACGAGCAGAAATTAGCGCAGGACATGGCCGGCAGTTTGAGCGCTGCTCGCGAGACCAATCCGTTGTTTGGCGGCGCCGGACGTTCGCTGGATCCCGCCGTGCTGTTCGGAGACGACTCGCCGCGCCCGAAGACTCGAATCTCCGTGATCAGTTTGGTGAAGATGATGAGCCAGGACGCGGCACAGGGATTTTTGAATCAGTTGGCCATGGAGTTGTTTGCGTGGATCAAGCGTCATCCGACGCCTCCGGGTGATCGTCCGCTGCGAGGCCTGCTGGTGATCGACGAGGCACGCGACTTTGTGCCATCGCAGCGAGGTTCACTCTGCAAGGAGAGCGTGATGCGGCTGGCGGCACAGGCTCGCAAGTATCGGCTCGGTTTGGTCTTCGCGACGCAGCATCCGAAGGACATCGACACGAAGATCGTGGGGAACTGCGCGACGCACTTATATGGTTTGAACAACTCCCCGGCGGCCCTCGAGACGCTCGGCGAGCTGATGAAGCTGAAAGGCGCTTCCGGCAGCGGCGATATTCCGAAACTGAAGGCTGGGCAATTCTACTTTCACAACGCCGAGGCCGATTTGAATCGACCGCTCAAGATTCAGATCCCGATGTCACTGACCTACTCGCCGTCCAATCCGTTGGAGGAATCGGAAATCTTGCGCAAGGGTGAGCAATCCCGGGAATTGCTGTAGTTTGCTCGGCAGCCACGGCTGCCCAAGGATCGATATCGGCAGCTTGTTTCCGGGAACCGGGTCGAGATCGGAGACTTCAAGGTCACTGCATACTCCGTCGATCACTCGATCTTTGGGGCTCAGGCGTTCCTCATGGAGGCCGATGGCGCGTCGATCCTCTACCATTGGGTCCGGTACGGTGCCCTGCGTACCAACGTTCCACCACTCACCGCCCAGCGTTCCTTATCGGTGTCGCTTCTTCCGAAAAAAAGGGCTGCGGTGCTCGGCCGCCCCCGGCTCGACATTCTACGTGAAGCCACTTTCGCGAGGAAGATAGCTGGGACCGGTCTTGGGCTGACAAAAAAATGTAGGACAGAAAAATATTTTTGTCCGACATGTTTTTGTCAGCAAAGAACTTGGAGTGCGGCTAGGATTCAATGGATGGTGCGTCGAAGACGACTCGTTCACTCCATTCTGCTCGCGCTCTCGCACAACGTACACGCCCAGCGGGGAAGTGAACTCGGCAACGGCACCGCTGATGAACACTCAGGGGACGCTAATGAGAGCCTGCATGGACCGAACGTCGCGATCACGT
>JBJHCD010000685.1:0-1277 GCA_050485845.1 Pirellulaceae bacterium
TCAGGGACCGTTCGGCGCGGGGCTCACGATTTGGGGGAACCTCCGCAGCCGAGATGAGATGCGATCACTGGGCGATCAGATCGCCGGACTCCCGGTTCGCCAGGACGATGTCTTGCTGGTTTACGTCAGCGCCACGGGAATCGCCCAGGACGGGACGCCATTTCTGGTCGGGGCGTCCAATGCGGGAAGCTCGTCAGGGGAAGGGGAGTTTCGCTACCCTCTTCGTTCGCTCCTCCAGCAGATTCAGGCCAGCCCGGCTCGACATCAGCTGCTGATACTCGATGCCGGACGTCGCAACTTTGAACCCCGGCAGGGGATGATGGTCAACCCGTTTCCGCGACTCTTGCGAGAAGAAGTGGAAAAACTGCGGGATGACCGACTGACCGTGCTCTGTTCCCATGATGAACAGCAGCACTCCCATCTTTCTCCCGCTTTGCGCCGTTCAGTATTCGCCCATTTCGTCAGCCAAGGACTGAGCGGGGGAGCCGACTTCAACGGAGACCGCGTCGTCAGCGTCGGGGAACTACATCGATATGTCGCGCAGCAGGTCGGTGCTTGGGTCCAGGGCAACTCCGGTGGCAGGGAACTCCAGACCCCTTTCTTGGCTCGTTGGAGTGGCGGGCGTTCGGTCGAGAAGGTCCCCTTGCTCGCCACTTCCTCACTCCGGGCCACCGACCCGCGTGATGGACACCGGACGACCGTCGCCGAGAACTGGCGGGAATCGCAATTGGCCAGGTCGGGTACCTCCACCACGCGAGGCCGAGCCAATCGACTGGTGCAGGCTCAGATCGAGCGAGTTCGACCTCGAGGGCGGTTTTCCCAGCTGGCTCGTTACTATCTTCCCCAACTCTGGCGCGAGCGAAGCATCTGGTTTCCCGGAGGGGAAGAGTCCGAAAGTGCCGACGACCAGGAGTCAACTTTCATCCCTGGTTCCGACCTTCCGGACGAGGAGGAATGGGATGCCCCCGTCTCCACGTCGAGCGCGGCCGGCACCGATTCCACCGCGAATTCCACTGGGGAACCCACTGGGGATTCCGACGCTTCACGAGGCGGATCGAATGGAGGTGGGAAAAGGGAGGGAGGCGAGTCGACAAGAGAATCGGCCGGAACCGGGGCCGCGATCGCCGGCACCGCGCCGGCGGCCGAGAATGGCGAGACCGAAGAAGTCCCGCCGGTCGATCCCCAAGTCATTGAGGGACTGCTATGGGAAGTCTGGAGCCTGCGGGATCGACTGGAGACTTCTCCCGCTTATCCGCTGCGTCCGCAGGATTACGCAC
>JBJHCD010000685.1:1287-3922 GCA_050485845.1 Pirellulaceae bacterium
GGCGAAGATTCCAGCAGGAGTTGCTCGCCGTTGAACGGCAGTTTCGGTCGGGTCCGGCCGAGTCGCGAAGTAGACTCGAAACGACGCTTACTCAATGGCAAGCCGAACTACGGCAATTGGAATCGTCACCCAACTCGGCGCCCAACCGACCCACCACGCTCTTGCAACGACTGCGAGCGTCCCATCCTTCGCTGGCTGTTCCTTTTCCGCTGGCCCCCACGTTGGCGATGAAGGAGTGGGGGGCCGAGTTTGGAGATCATCCGATTCCCGATGAGCTTCGTGACAATCAGGTGCAGCTGGATCGGTGGCTGGATAACGGAGAACGCCAGGAGTTCAATGCCTGGGTGGATCAGCTTCCGACGGATATCAGCGAGCTGGCCGAGTTTCGACTGGCGATCAGATTGCGAGCTTGCGATGACCTGGATTGGACCGTTCTCCAGTCCGCACTTCGATTGACGCGCGAGGCGGAACAAATCGTGACCCGCGCCGTCTGGTCAACTCCCTGGCTGCAGCGGCAAATACTGAACGCCGATCTTGAGCGACAGGCTGTACAGCGGCGCCTGCTCGACCAAACCGATCGAGACCATCAGGTGGCCGGCAGCGAGATCGCTTCCGTGCTGGCGAAGTACCGGGAGATCGATCACCGGCGTCAGCAGTTGGAACAGGCACGGGCCCTGCGCAATGACTTACTGTTCCGGTTTCCCGATTACGTTCAATGGCTTCAGAAGACGCCCGTGATTCAAGTGGGACAAAGCCTTCCTGAACCTCGGGCTGACGACCTCAAGCAACTTCTGGGCGATTTAACGCGACTCAGTCAATGGCTGGACCAGGTCGAGCAAGAATCGTGGGGGGAATTGGATACATTGACCGAACGGCTCCGCGTGCGGCAGGAGGAACTTCAGCGGCCGCTGGAAATCGAGTCCATCCGGCTTCTGACTCGCCTTCCCGTCCAGGCCGGTGATAGTTGGCAGATGGGCATTTATCTGGACCATCCGCTCGCTCGAGCGGATTCCCGCCGGCGGCTCGTTCGTACTCTGACCGAAATCGATCGTGCCTGGGCATTCGACTTCCTGTTGCCCGAGCCGAATCCACACATCCCGCCGGCTCCCCGAATGGCGGAAGAGGATTGGCAACGGGTCGAACAATTGATGGAGCTGCAGGCTGGTTGGCTGCAATTGGCCGTACTCCATGTGCCGAGTGAACATCCCTTGGTGGCGATCGTGGATCAAGCGACCGCTCGATGGCGCCGGTTTCAGAGTGAGCTGAAAAATGGCGGGACTTCGGCGGGGGACCAGGAGGAGTATTGGAAGTTGGCGGCTGAGTTCGGCGGCGAGCTTCGCAGTTTCCAGCGGGCTCTCCCCGGACATCTTCAGGCCCGAATGAGTCAGCCGGTGGAGTTGGATTTTGCCCAGGCAAGCGTCTCGCCCAACACCATTCGTCCTTCATGGTGGCGGTTGTCTGTCTGGCTTGATCCACGCGAAGGGGGTGTGGTCCCCGACTTGCTCCCCGCGCTGCGTGAAAAGCAATTCTCCGTGGCGGAGTTCTATCTGGGACAATTCCACCGAGTGATGCTGGAACGTATCGGGCAGAATTCCGAGGAATTCGAATTCTTGACTCGCTTGGCGAATCAATATTCCAGTGCGATTCGCGAGGCGATCCCGCAAATGGAACTGGCTACCATCGCCCCTCAACACTTGCAGGTGCGAGGCCCCACCTCCCTGTCTCTCGTCTTGCGGCAAGAGTCAGAGATTGAGGTCACGGTGACGAACCGAGGGGCGGAACGAGAAGCGGTGTGGTTGCTTCTCGATTCCAGCGATGAATTCATCGAGGCGAGGAGGCGAGGAGACGCCACGATTCCCGTTTATCGCCATCACGAAATCTCATTCGACGCGGCCCGCCGCGCCGTGGCTGAGAAATCAATCCCGCAACTCCTGCCCCACCTCCCGTCGAAATCGGATGACGCGGACGTAGAGCATCAGCCTGATTCGTTTTGGCAATGGGAACCGAGTCTCCGTCTTCGGGGTGGCGAGACGGTCACCTTGCGACTGCGGATTCGAAGGCGGAGTGAGTCGCGACATTCGGCACAATTGCTGTTGGGGGCGTTCAGCACTCGCGAGGCCACGCGGTGGAGTCTTCCGATTCAGTTGCCGGCACCTCGGGAGCTGGAAGTCCGGCTGACGGGAAATCCTAGTAGCTGGTCCGAGTTGGACCGACATTGGCAGTTGCATCCTTATCCCAATCGTATTTCCAGATTTCAGTTCAGCCTCCGTGGCCCCACCGAGCGGGAAAGGAAGGTTGAGGTGAAATTGTATGTGCCGCCGGAGCCATTGCCGGCCGACATTCCCGCCGCGATGCTCCCCATGTCGGCAGCGAATGAGTGGCTACGCGATGTCTCGTTGGGGAAGCCGATCGCGGAAGTTACCGACTGGACTTTGCCGGGTGACGGGCAGTGGCAAGTGATTCCTTGGCAAACGCCCGAACCGGAACCGGACGCTTCCGCCCCAGGTGGCGGCGCCGGGAATGACGAGGTTGCCCCCGTACCGGCAGCCACGGACGACATCCCCGTTCGTGCCTCGCTACTTATGGTTGTCACCGACTTGGACCTTCAGCGTCGGATGCTGACCCGGTTCGACGT
>JBJHCD010000686.1:0-3916 GCA_050485845.1 Pirellulaceae bacterium
CAGCTGGGTGGTGTCGCCGACGTCGCCATGGTGGAGGCCGTCGTGCGCCAGCGAGCCGAAGAGGCCGGTCAGGAGGTCGACCTCACCAGCGCGGAGGCCTTCCGGCGCCTGCGCCTGGCCGGCGTCGCCTCCGACGCCTAGCTCGGCCGGGGCGCGTCGCCGCGTCCCGGCGGAACGGCCGAGCGACAACCGGGTACCGGTCGAGCCCGTTCGGCCTTTCATTTGACCACCCCCTGTAGCCGCGATTATACTGCCTCAAGCGAGCAAATGTGGTCGTGAAATTCTCTTCCCGAAATTCCCCCAAGAACAATCCCCTCAAGAAACATTCCCCTTGAACAACTGCTCTGGCATGTTAGCCATGAATGTGGACCTTGAACGTGGACCTTGTATATCGGCCATGCATCATCGGCCTTGAGCCGGAAGGAGCTTTGAGGACATGACTGACCGGGCCCATGGCCACTTAAGTCTGCTGATTCTCTTGCTTCTTTCGCTTCCGCTCCTTCCGTGCTCCAGTCCGTTATGGGGGGAAGAGGTTCAGGGAGGGCCCCCGAAGTCGGTATCCTCCGAGGGAGTCGTGTTTTTCGAGAAAAAGATTCTCCCCGTGCTGACTCGCTATTGTTACGAGTGTCATTCGCGCATGAGTGACGAACCACAAGGGGGACTGCGAGTCGACACGCGAGCGGCCATTCGAGCGGGTGGAGGGACCGGGCCCGGCATCGTCCCGGGGGATCCCGACGCCAGTCTGGTGATCGAAGCGGTTCGGTACGAGGAAGATGCCTATCAGATGCCTCCCGCCGGGAAGTTGTCGGATGAGATCATCCGGGATCTCGAGCAGTGGGTGCGGATGGGAGCACCGGATCCACGGGACGAGCCCACTCCCCCTTAAGCCGACTTTCTCAAGTGACGCCGCTCGGCACGAGAACGGTTTCCCTTGAGGACTCCCGGACGAAGTAACCGGTGGTGGCTCATTTTGGAGCCGACGGACGCTGTCGTTGGAATAAGTTCGCCGGCTGCGAAAAACTTTTTTCGGCCGGTCGTCGTCTTAGCTGTGTTGGTCAAGACAAAATAATTTCGGTTCACTTGGAACCCGTGGTCGGCGTTCGCCGCGTATACGGCTTTTTCCCGAGGCTCGGCAAAGGTAAAACGATGAAGCGACAAGTCGTTGCCATTATGACGTTCCTGCTAACCTGGTTGGCCACGATGACAAGTTTCGCGGAAGAGATTCCGTTTGCCGAGCAATTTGCCTTGGCCGAGGATCGAGAGGCCGTGCTCCGGCAGTTGATCCCCGGCACGGAAGACTACTATTACTATCATTCGCTGCACTATCAGCATCTACAGCAGTTCGATCAAGTCGAACCGTTACTGCAAGCTTGGCTGGAACGGTTTCAGGCCACGCCCCGCTGGCGAGAGATCCGCAATCGGCAGGCATTGCTCACTTACGAGCTGAATGCCGACGCAAGCCTCGCTCACCTTCGCCATGAAATGCAGCTTCAGTTCAACCACCAACGGCGGACTCGGGATGAGGTCGTCCCTTTGCCCAGCCATCTGGATGCGTCGCTAATCACGCGCGAGGCGTTTTTGCAGCGAGCACTCGAGGGAGTCCCCCATCTTCAGCAAGTCGAAGATTCCGGGTTGATACTGCTCCTGCAGCACGAACTGACTCAGCAACAGCGGCGGGAACTGTTGTCTCGAGTCGCCCGGCCGGACCTCCCCGAACTACTCCCCTTGATCCTGTTGGATTTGGAGGAGGGAGTCGCATTTGGATCCTATCCCATCCATGAGCAGCTTCTCCTTTCACAACTGGACGAACTCCGGGGCCATCTCCCCAATCTGAACAATAGCCAAGAGTTCGTTGGAACTTACCTGGCTCGACTTCTACCAGGCCCGGACGAAGACCTGGAGACGGACCGGGATGTCCGGCAAGCTTACTTCGTCCGCCTGCGGGAATTCGTGGATCGCCTTCCTGCCGGCTTCAATTCCTTGAAAGCCCAGGTCCTGTACCATCAACTGAGTCACGATCGACAGCGGGGCGTTCATGACCTCGACCTGCTGCGACGCTACCTCGCGCTGCCTCGCAGTGTTCCCTATATGCGGCCCGCCTACCTGCAGCGGCGAACTCGCCAAGAGCCGATGGCTGATCTGCGGTCCACCTTCTCATCCGACCTTCCCTTCGGTCCGATTGGTAATGACGAGCCGCTGGTTCGGGCCTACCTGGCCCATTTTTTCGAAGATGCCACCAGCTTCGACGACTTTGGGGAGTGGATTCGGGAGGAGTATCTGCGCGAGGTGTTTGCGGAAACCAAGTTGGTGCTCGGCTTGGGAGATGCCGAACGATACCTCAGCTGGTTGTCGCCCGATGTCGTGCAGCGTTTGCGAGACCGAGTCGACTTGGAGTTCGCTCCGACCAATCGGCAACAGTTCGCGCAGGGAGATCCGATTCGGCTGGAACTCTTTATCAAGAATGTCCCCACGCTGATCGTCAAAGTCTACGAAATCAACTCGGCCAATTTCTATCGCGAGAATCAGCGAGAGATCGATACCTCGATCAACCTCGACGGCCTGACCCCCAACTGGGAAGAGACGCACCGATATGAGGCTTCCCCGCTGAGACGCGTCCGGCGGGAGTTCGAGTTTCTCGAGCTTTCGGATCGCGGCGTCTATGTTATCGATTTCATCGGGAGCGGTCAGAGCAGCCGCGTGTTGGTAAGGCGAGGAGGTCTGCGGCATCTATCCGAAACGACCACGCGTGGCCAGTTGGTAAAGGTACTGGATCAGGACAACCAGCATCTCCCGAACGCGACCTTGGAGTTGAACGGTCGAGTCTTCACCGCGAATCAGCGAGGGGAGATTCTGGTCCCTTTCAGCACGGATCCGGGAGAAAAGATGGTGATCCTGGGAGATGAGGGGTTCCACTCGCTGGAACGCTTCATGCACGTGGGGGAGGAATATCGGCTCCGAGCTGGAATCTACGTCGATCGGGAGTCGCTGCTCGATAGTCGCCAAGCCACGGTAATGGTCCGAGCGTCATTGCAGGCTGGTCGGTTGCCGATCTCCCTGTCGGTGCTGGAAGATGTTCGCATGCGGGTTGTGGCGACGGATCACGATGGAGTGCCGACGTCGTTTGAAGTCGAGGACTTCGAACTGTATGAAGACCGAGAGACGAGTTTCCCGGTCCAGGTTCCATCGCGTTTGTCGCAAATCGCCTTCCAGCTGACGGCAAAGATCACGCCGCGGACGAAGTCCGAGGATGTTCAGCTGGAAGTCACCGAGTCGTTTGCGGTCAACGCCCTGGATACCACGCAGGCCATTGACTCGCTGCAATTGATCCGCACGCCCGACGGCTACCAGGTGGAGGTATTGGGACGTACGGGTGAAAGTCAGGCCGACCGACTGGTCCGCCTGCAGCTGAAGCATCGTGGATTCCTCAATGACTTTCACACGACCTTGAAGACGGACGAGCGGGGCCGCATTTCGTTAGGGGCGCTCGAAGGTATTGAAACGGTCCAAGCGACGCTGGCCCAAGGGGGCGGCAGTCGGTCATGGCGGCTGAAGTCAACGGAGCAAAGCTTTCTGGCCGGCGCGCATGGCGTCGCGGGACAGTCTCTTGACATTCCCTATCCGGGTTTGACGGACGACCACTTGAGTCGCGAACTCTTTTCGCTATTGGAATTGCGCGGAGACCAGTTTTCCCGCGATCACTTTGACTCATTGCGAGCGGAAGAGGGGGCCCTGCGGCTGCATGAACTTCCTCCGGGGGAGTACGACCTGCGATTGCACGCTGTTGACCGGAGCATCCGGGTGAGGATCGTGGCTGGAGCGAATTGGCAGGGACATGTACTTGGGGAACAGAGGATCCTTGAGGCGCGCAACCCCCGCCCCGCTCGGATCTCTCAAGTCGAAACGCGCGATCCTGAAG